>CALXGF010000075.1 GCA_944387735.1 uncultured Oscillospiraceae bacterium | reverse complement strand
CGGTGGCCTCAGCTGTGGCCACGTTGCCGGCTATCAGCTGGATGTCGGGGAACTTGTCCTTCACTCGTCTTACACAGTTCATAATATTTGCGGAGTGGCCGTGGGCGCTGTCCAGCACCAGCACGTCAACGCCGGCATCGATAAGGGCGGCGGAGCGCTCCAGCACGTCGTTGGTAATACCTATAGCTGCGGCGCACAGCAGGCGTCCGGCGGAGTCTTTGGCGGAGTGAGGATACTTCATGACTTTCTCGATATCCTTGATTGTGATGAGTCCCTTAAGCTTGTAATCCTTATCCACTATGGGCAGCTTTTCTATACGGTTTTTCTGGAGTATAGTCTTTGCCTCGTCAAGAGTAGTGCCCTCAAGGCCGGTAATGAGGTTCTCGTGGGTCATGACCTCCTCAATGCGGCGGCTCATATCGGTCTCGAACTTCATATCTCTGTTGGTGATGATACCTATAAGATGCCCCTCATCGTCCACAATAGGCACGCCGGAAATCCTGAACTTGCCCATGAGGGCGTCGGCATCCCCCAGTGTATGGCCGGAATTTAGGAAAAAGGGGTTGGTAATGACGCCGTTCTCGGAACGCTTGACCATATCCACCTGCTCGGCCTGAGTGTCGATGCCCATGTTCTTATGGATGACACCTATGCCGCCCTCCCTGGCAACGGCTATGGCCATGCGGTACTCGGTAACGGTGTCCATAGCGGCGCTCATAACAGGTACATTCAGCTTTATCTTCTTGGTGAGCTGGGTAGTAAGGTCCACATCCGCCGGCAGTACGTCGCTCTCCGCCGGTACCAGAAGCACATCGTCAAAGGTAAGGCCCTCACCTACAAAACGACTGGAATAAAGTTCGCTGAGACCCATATGATAAAACCCCTTTCAAATTTATAAAATTCTGCGGCAGTCTGGAACATAGCCTCTGCCGCAGTTTATTTATGATATTTTAACAGATTTTCCGTCAAAGTCAACATCAAAACGCTGGTCTATTCCAATAATTTACATTTGATATAAAGCCACCATCAAAGGCATAGTGACTATACAGAGCAGAGTTGTCATCACGTTGATGGCGCATGCGTTTTCCGCATCGGCGCCGTATACCTGGGCCATTTGTGTCACAGTGGCTGCTGAGGGTGCGGCTGCCGCCAAGAGCGTGATTAGCAACACCTTGTCCCCATAGGCCAAAGAGCTGTGGGCTGCGCCCAGCCTTAGGCAAAACACTATGATAAGCGGCAAGACCACCAGTCTCAGGAATGTAATGAGCCAGGTGCGTGGGCGCAGGAAGACCCCCTTCAGCTCTATGCCACCCAGAAGCATACCCACTACCAGCATGGACACCGGGCCGATGGCGCTGCCCAGGGAATCGATAGTATTCTGTACAAAATCTGGCAGCCGCAGACCGGTGGCAAAAAGTATGAGCCCTATAAATACCGACACCATGTTGATGTTGGTAAGTATCTTTTTTACGTCTATATGCCGCTCATTGCATATGGCGCTTTTGCAATGGCTCCATAGGAGAGGCACCTGTACGCATAAGTAGGCGCAGGTAAATATCACCCACTCGGGGCCCGGCAGGGAGCTGACGATAGGGATTATCAGGTTGCCGGCATTGGTATAAATGATGGAGTTTTGCTCCACACCGTCCAGCCTTAAAGGCTTTTTCAGCAAACTAACTATCAGTATCAGGGCCACGTGAATTATGACTCCCGCCGCAAGACCCAGCATAAGCCCGGATACTATATCCGGTCTCCGTTCTATCTGAAAGGCTGAAACTATGCTGCAGGGGCAAATAAGGTAAAGGCACAATACTGAGAGCGTATGGCTGGCTTTGGAAGGCAGCAGGCCGCATTTTACCACTATGTATCCCGCCAGAATAATAAGGAACAGGGAACTGAGTTTTCCCAAAAGAGCTAAGCCCATGAGTTTACCTCGTCTTTCTCTTGGCTTTGTCACATTATAGTAATTTTCTGTCGGAATTCAAGCTCAAAAATATACAAACTGCCGGCGCCCCGCAGGGCTGCCGGCAGTTGAATTTACTATAATTCAATTTAAAACGGCCAAGTTGGAAGCCATCCCAGCAGCTTTGTGGCTGTGGCGTTGTCAACCGGTGCGCCGGACAAGGCCGGATAAAACAGCGCAAACAGGGCCAGGCTGCCCAAGGCAAAGCCCCATATATAGACCTTTCCTCGGCGGCAGTTTACTTTCATCAGATTAAACATATACCCCATGGTGAGCACCAGGAAAACGGTGCAGGGGAAATAGTGATATTCAAAAGTAAGGCGGGACACGAATATCCAGGGCACCAGCTGTGCCAAATATCCCAGCAGAATAAAGGCAGCGTCCCGGTCCCTACGGCCTATGGCCATATATCCCAAAGCAAAAATTCCTATAAATCCGCCCCAGCACAGCGCCGGATTCACGAAGGCCCCAAAGCTGGAGCGCATGCCCTCCGGCAGATATTGGAGATAATAGAGAATTGGCCTGATATTCAGTATCCATTGATACCAGCGGGAGGAATAGGGATGAGTGGCCTCTATGCTGGAATGGTAGTTGAACATATACTCCTGATTGTCCAGCACCATTTTAAGGTAATCCAGGCTAAAGACAGACAGGCCCCCTCTGGCCTGGGCATAGGGGATGTATGACAGGTAGTATATGACTGCCGGCAGAAGCACAAAGAATACCAGGCAAAAACCGCAGTTTTTCAAAAAAGCACGGAAGCCCCGTCGGGCATTGATTACCCAGTACCAGGCCCATATAAGCGCCAGTCCCGCCCCGGCATAGAGACAGGTCCATTTGCTGGCGGCACCTAATCCGAAGAACAGTCCGGAGAGAGCCAGGTATCTCAGCTTATGCTCCGTAAAGAACATATACATGAACAGATACATCAGCATTATGAAAAACACCGCATAGGTATCTATGGTGGCGATACGGGTCTGGACAAAATGCATGAAGTCTGCGGCGAAAACCACGGTGGCTGCAGCGGGAACGGCTCTGCCGCCAAAGAGTTTTTTCAGGAAGATATACATAAGCGGCAGCATAAGTACCCCGAAGAGTGTGCCGGAGAAACGCCAGCCAAAAGGCGTCATGCCAAAGAGCAATATGCCAAGAGAGATGAGCTCCTTGCCCAGAGGCGGGTGGGTTATCTCGTAGGGGTATACTCCGTTCAGGTGTTCCCAGGCGGTGCGGGCGTGGTATATCTCGTCAAAATAGCTGGAGTTCATAAATGTCTGCTCCGCCGGGCAAAGCTCCTGTTCGTCGACCAGGGCCGCTTCATTGCAGGAGGCGGGAATGACATTCCTATCTCCGTCCCTTGCAACCAATTCTCCAAGCCACAGGTTGCCTTTCCCGTTTATACGCAGAAATCCCGCCGGCAGCTTACCCTCCAGTTCCACCAGATTCCACTTCAGTACCTCTCCGTGGCTCTGGGTAAAACTGGCAAGGGGCGCATAATTCTCTCCGTCGGTGGAAAATTCAAAGCTATACTCCCCTATGCCCACTCCGCTGTAGAGCATCAATTCCCTGGTTCCGCTCTCTTCCAGCTGTATAACTGCGCTGCGCTGCTCCATATTGGCAAAGCTCTCCGGAGCCTTGGTGTCGCCCAGATTCCAAAAGGCCACACAAGCATAGATCAAGCTTATTCCGGCCATTATCAGGGCGTCTTTCCGGTCCAGGCGGCCTTTGCTCTCTTTTTTCAGGGCGCATCCGTGCAGATCAGGGAGGCCCAGATAAAACAGTATCAGCAGTATTGCAGTCAGTATAGGCAGGGAATATTTAGTAACAATCTCCATAGTAAAAATATGCACAGGCTGAGGGGCAATTATCCTTCCCCTCAGCCGGCTTTAAATTATATTTCCTTCAGTATGGTGTGCAGCTGATGAACGTCTTTAAGTACATAGTCGGGCTTGCGCTCCGCAGCTTCAACCATGGCCTTATCTGTCTCGCCGGAGAGCACAAGCACCGAGACGGAGCCTGCGTTTTGTGCCACGGCAATATCCGTATACAGGCGATCTCCTACGGCACAGATCTTCTCGTTGGGTATGCCCGTCATTTTAGAGATAACATCGATCATGTTCCTGTTGGGCTTACCGATGTAATTGGGCTCTCTGCCGGATGAGGCAGTGAGCAAAGCGCATATACTGCCGCAGTCCGGCAGCACCTCATCGTCTGGCATAGGGCACACCCAGTCCGGGTTGGCAGCTATAAATACGGCGCCGCGGCGAAGGAAATGGCAGGCTTTGTTCAGCTTCTCATATACCAGCTCAGTATCGAAGCCTACAACCACCACCTCAGCATTTTCCTCAACCAGTTCTATTCCGTAACTGAGAAGCTCCCTGCGAAAAGCCTCCGTGCCCACAAGGTAGACCTTTGCCCCCGGATGGTTCTGGTTGAGATACATCCCGGTAGCCATACCTGAGGTAAACACATTTTCCGCCTTGCATGGGAACCCCAGATTTACCAGTCTTGTGATGTAGTCTGTCCCGGCCCTGGAGGAATTGTTTGTCAGGTATATGTATTTCTTTCCCAGGGAGGGCAGGTCCTCCATCAGCTCAATGGCTCCCTTATAGACCTGGTCACCCAAATACAGGGTGCCGTCCATATCAAACAGAAAAAGCTCCGTATTTTTAAGCTTGCCGTAATCCATAGCAATTATCCCTCATCTGCATTGGCCCAGTCCAGAGCGCAGTTTACAGCCCTGTGCCAGCCGTTCAGTCTTTCTATACGTTTCTTTTCTTCCATAGACGGGGCAAAAATATGGTCTATGGCCCAGTTGTTGCGAATATCGTCCAGGCTCTCCCAGTAGCCCACAGCCAGTCCGGCCAGGTATGCGGCGCCAAGAGCAGTGGTCTCTATACACTGAGGACGATAAACATCGCAGCCTATTATATCGCTTTGGAACTGCATAAGGAAGTCGTTGGTGCTGGCGCCGCCGTCCACCTTAAGCTCGCCGATCTTTATGTTGGAATCTCTCTCCATAGCTCTGGCAATATCGTAAGTCTGATAGGCCAGGGATTCCAGGGTGGCACGGACAAGATGGGCGCGGCTGAATCCGCGGGTAATGCCGACAATAACGCCTCTGGCTTTCTGATTCCAGTATGGGGCGCCAAGGCCGGTGAAGGCCGGCACCACATATCCGCCCGCAGTATCTTCCGCCCGCATGGCGTATTCCTGACTCTCTGCGGCAGTAGATACCACGCCCAGCTCGTCCCGGAGCCATTGAACGGCGGCGCCGGCAACGAATATGCTGCCTTCCAGAGCATAGAACACCTTGTCTTCATAGCTGACCGCTATTGTGCTTATCAGACCGTTTTTGCTCTCCACCGGCTTTTCACCGGTGTTCATCAGCAGGAAGCAGCCTGTGCCATAAGTATTCTTCATGTCGCCGGGGTTAAAGCAGCACTGGCCGAAGAGTGCGCACTGCTGGTCTCCGGCTGCACCGGCGATGGGAATTTCCCCGCCGTAAAGCTCGAAGTCGGTCTTGCCGTACACGCAGCTGGAGGGCTTAACTTCTGGAAGCATGGACTCCGGTATCTCCAGGAGGTCCAGCAGTTCCTTGTCCCAGCACAGGTCGTGGATATTATAGAGCATAGTGCGGCTGGCGTTGGTGTGGTCGGTAACATGGACTTGGCCATTGGTGAGCTTCCAGATAAGCCAGGTGTCTATAGTGCCGAAGAGAAGCTTTCCCGCCTGGGCCCGCTTCTTGGCGCCGGGTACATTGTCCAGCAGCCATTTGATTTTGGAGCCGGAAAAATATGCGTCCGGCACAAGGCCGGTCTTGCTGCGGATAAGCTCGCCGTATCCATCGGCCACCAGCTTATCCACTATCTCGGAGGTACGGCGGCATTGCCACACGATGGCGTTGGCAATAGGTTCGCCGGTATCCTTATCCCAGATAACCGTAGTTTCTCTCTGGTTCGTGATGCCTATAGCTGCGATATCGGCAGCCTCTACGCCCAGCTTTGCCATAGCGGCCCTGGACACCTCCAGAGTAACGTCCCAAATCTCGTCGGCATCATGTTCTACCCAACCTGGATGAGGGAATATCTGCTTAAACTCCTTTTGAACGCTGGCGCAGATATTGCCCGATTTATCAAAAAGGATACAGCGGCTGCTGGTGGTACCCTGATCCAAGGACATTATATACTGCATAGCATTTTCCTTTCTGTCGTATTTTTGCAATAGTTTCAAAAGAGGCGGCAGAGCGTCGCCTCTTTATCGTTTATTTGATTAAGAATATTTTAGCCGCTTGGAGCTCGCCGGTCCTCACTCTACTATGAGTCTTCTCATGCGGTTGAAGGTTAGACGGTTGCGTATTGCGGCAGAAATATCCAGAGCCTCATGCTTCATGGACTCGTCGATGCCCAGCTCGCTGAGGCTGTGCTTTGCGCCTATAGCCTTGAACAGCTCCACAAGCTCTTCTGCGCTGGGGATGGTGGCTATGATGTCGCGAATCTCCTGCCAATGCTCCTGGATCTTATGCTCATCAAAGCTTGCGAGGACGTCGTTTTCACACTCTTTGAAAATACCGTCGGCCAGGTCGCCGAAGATATCCCGGACCCAAGCTTCATCCAGGGGCTGGAAGGGCTTGACCTCAATAGTCTCCCGCTGAGCAAGACGATGGTATTCTTCAGCGCAGATTATGGTGCCGACGCCGACACACTCGCCGTGCATGCCGTGGGCATTCTCAAATCCCTTGGGCTTCATTTCCACCAGGTGAGCGATAAGATGCTCTGCGCCGGAAGCCGCCCTGGAGTGATTCAGTATCTGCATAGTCAGGCCGGACAGCATCTGCGCATAGGCCATTGCCTCAAAGTCGTCGGGCTTTCCGTCCCGCATATCGTTGGCGCATTTAACCATGGTATCCAGAGCTTCCTGGGCCATGTCGCAAACCCGCTGGCAGAAGTACTCTCCGGAGACCAGGTGAGCTATCTTCCAGTCGGCAATGGAAATGTATTTAGACAAGATGTCCTGCACGCCGGAGACGGTGAGGTAATGGGGAGCGCCCTTTACAATGTTCAGGTCGCAGATCACCGCATCGGGGGCGATCATAGGTATGGATTTCTTCTGTCCGTCAATTATTATGGAGCATATATTGGCGGTGAAGCCATCAGAGGACACCAGCGTGGGGATAGCCACGAAGGGAATACCCAGTTTATAGGCGCTGTAACGACCGAAGTCCATCAAAGTTCCTGCTCCAACCACCACGATTACGTCGGGCTTACGCTGGAGTTGGGTCATCATATTCTCGATAAGGCCCTTTTCGGAATGGAGGCCCTGAGCCTCCAGAACGATTTCCTGGTCGGCCTTGATGTGGACCATCGTGGGCAGATTATAAGTATTGGTATCATAGATCACGGTGCGAAATCCGGACAGGCCGCAGTCCTCCATGTATTTGTCGAAGGAGTCCAGCGCTCCATACTCGCACACCACGAGCTTTGTACGCAGTTCATGTACTCTACCGCAGTCACATTTGCCGATGTATTTTGATGTATCAAGTATCATTGACAGCCACCTCTCCAGGGGCATTTCGGCCCCTTTACCTTATTATGAATTTAAAGGTCCCAACTTGATGTTTGACCTTTCTTATATTATATACTTCCACATTCATACATGCAAGACAATTTTTTCATATAGGTCCAAAAGATCAAGCATTATGAACGCTTTCCAGCCTGGGCCCTTCCACTGGGGGGAGGAGCCGCCGCCTGGGCGGCGGCTCCGGTATCAGGTATTGCTATATTACCCCAGGCTTATATGACCGTGGTACAAGTATTGGTTATGGTGATAATGGACACTATTATGGCATTTGTTACGCCGGTAATATACGGGTTCTTGGTCGCCTTATAGACAACCCTGTTGATAACAGTGCTGAAAAACAGAATAAGGATGATGGGGAAAAGCCACAGCACATACATGGGAGGATTCCCGGCAGAGCCTGCGCCCTGGGCCCACATCATATGCTTCTGGCTGAAGTATGTGCCATACTGTATTGCAGGGAGCACTATGGCGGGCAAGCAGGTAAAGAAGGCCACAATTATGGTGTTCACCCAGGATTTGCCGCCGATGTCGTTGTAGTTGAAGCAGTTTGTCGCCACAGAGCTTGCCACATAGAAGGTGATGAACAGCAGGCCAGAAGGCAGGTACTTCAGTATGGGAGCTTCAAAGGCCTTGATTGCCAGAGTCCAGATCCTGAAGTCTGCATAGAAGAAGTAGTCAGCCGCAAACACGCAGACATAGGCCATCACTGCTATTATCAGGCCCAGAAGTATGCTCAGGCCAAGCTTCTTTGCGGGCATCTTGACGCCAAGAGCTGTCAAATCCATGCCGTGCTTCTTGCCGTAGCCATAATAGAAGGCGAGCATGCTGAGTATTGCAAACACACCGCAGCCGGTAGACCAGAGGCCAAGGCCCATGCTTTCAACCTGGGCAACAGACATCGAGTTGCCCCATGTTACCATAGGTAGGTAGCTGACCGAGCCGTACAGAGCTCCGGCAGCAAGGCTGAGCCAGAACCACAGCTTGCCCTTATTGTCGGTCACCTTGACAGGCTGTACCGGTTCGGCCGCCCTGAGGCTGGAGAATACAGGCGTGAACACCATAAGGATGCCAAAGGAACATATGAAAATCACCAGGCCTGCCAGGCCCACCAGGTTGAAGGCCTCTTTCCACTGCCACACCTGATTGGAGCTATCTATGGGGTTGGGTGCGCCCAGCGCCTGGGTAAAGAAGTCTATTACGCAGGTCTCAGATTTTGCGGAGAAATGGGACCAGGGGTGTATCACGTCAGGACGGTAAATGACATGGGTCACTTCTTCCCCATCTATGGTCTCTGTGTAGTATGTATATGCTTCCCGCTTCTCCAGACCGGTGGGGTCATTACCGAAGTATAGGAAAGCCTGGGCGGTGGGGCTGTCCATGTAATAGGGGGCCTGGCGCAGCACGCCGTTCTCGTCGGTCCACTGGTGGAAGAACTCGTCATACTGAACGGCTATAACGCCCACATCACGTGTTCCATAGATATTGGCATAATTCCCGCTGTCGTCGGTTACCATGGGATCGTTGCAGTGGATAAGGGCAGCCGCAATCAGCTGTTCCTCGGCAGCGTTATCAGTATTTATGGCTGCATTGGTGGACCATCCTCCCATGGAGTGCCCTGTGATACCTATGCGCTCCACATCCACAAAGGGCATGCGGCTCAGGGCCAGCACGCCCTGATATACTCCATCCGGCTGCATTATAAAGAAATTTTCGTCCACGTCGCTGTCACCGTGGTCCGGCTGGTCTATGGTGAGCACCACAAAGCCGCGGCGGGACAGCTCAACAAAGTTTGCATCCGTCATTTCCTTGTTGTTCAGATATCCGTGGCTTGTGACTATTGCGGGCGCCGGGTTTTCAGCAGTAGCGGTATCAGGCACGAACAGATAGGCGCTCATCTGATATCCGCTGTCCGTCATGAAGCTAAGCTCCTTCATAGTCACGGTACCTCCGCTTGTCTGCACGGAGGACACGACAATGGCGCTGAGCAGCATAAGGGCAATGCCTATGCATAGCCAGATCTTTGCTTTTTTCTTTACTTTCTCCATTTTCCTCTTCCTTTCTTCATTCATAATCAGTTTGCAAAGTTTGCGCTTCTATTTAAGGTGGAGTATTACCGGTCAAGATTTTTAGCCCTTTGACTTAATCTACCGTAAGCTTTGATCCAGTCCCGGCTGATTTCAGCCGCCAGGCCGTTCATTTCCCGCCTCCCATCAATTTTTTAGACCGGCTCCCCACATTTCCCGCTCGTTCTCCCCATGAGCTTTATCACGGGGCAGGCAGCGCCGCCGCAGTCAAGTGAATGTAAAAGGAGTTAAACGTATCGTATTTTAAAATTCTCATGCGCTGATACTGCAATTTTTCATTGCAGATTTCAGAGACTCAAGCTGTTCCTCACTAATCGTAGCGTTGAATATCTCCAGGGTTTCGAGATTTGTCATTGACTCAAGTACAGACCAATCATCAGGTGCATTGCCGCCCAGGTTTAAATACTTCAGCTGCTCAAGGTCTGTGAGAACATCCAAATCCTTTATACCGGTTCCGTACACTGAGAGGATCTGCATCCCATCCAGTTCCGAGAGGGGCGAAAAGTCCTCGATAGGGCAATTACCAAGATTAAGCTTAGTCAGGTTTTTCAATCCTTTCAGCGGAGAAATATCCTTCACCATACAGTTGAACAGATACAACTCATCAAGGGAAGTCAGCCCAGACAATGCAGATATATCTGACACCATATTGCCCGAAAGGCCCAGAGAAACCAGCCCCGTCATTTTGGATATCCACGATATATCGCTGATATTCATGTTGGAGAGGTTCAGTCCCTTAAGATTTGTCAGGTTCTTCAGCGGGCTCAAATCCTTTATTGGGGCTTCGGAAATTGCCAGTATGCACAGTTCTTTTTTATCTGCAAGCGCACTGATGTCGGATACCAGGGTATAGTCCATAGATAAGTATTTTAGCTCCGACAGTCCTGATAAAGCGTCAATAGAGCTGACATTGGTATTGGCAAAATACAGTCCTGTCAAGGAATGTAATGAGCTTACAGTTGATATATCCTCTATCGCAAGGCCATTCATAGTCAGCGACTGTAGGCCCTCAAGTCCCTCCAGCGCCGATATGTCCTCCACGCCGGAATAGGATATATCCAGGCTCTTAAGCTTACTAAGTCGGGAAACGCAGCTTATATCGTTTATGTCAAAGCAGTAGGACAAGTCCAGACCTATGATTTCCTCCGGCTCATATTTTGCTATTTCTTCTGAAAGCTCTTCGTTTGTGAGATCTATCTGCTGGGAGAAACTCAAAGTCAAGCCTTCGTCTGTGCGCTGCACCGTATGGTTTGACAGTCTGCTTACCGCAATCATAATACAAATACCTATAATTGCAATTATCCCAATAATAATAACTGCTTTGAGTAGCTTTTTTTCTCTTTTCATGTAAGTACCCCGTCAAGTGCAGCTTTGAGTGCAGCCAAATTAAATTTGGCCGCACTCAATTTTGCTGCATGCTGATGTTGCGTTTAGACGTTGAAGATTACGCTCCACAGGCCCTGACCAATGTAGTAAGTGTGTGCGCCGATCTCAGAGGCCATGGACCAGGAGATGATGAGGGAACAGAAAATTGCTCCGGGCCACAGGTTCTTTGTCATCCTGTACATCTTCCTCAATATGTAGGTGGTGACGGGCACCCAGAAGTTGAGCTGATAGCTGACGATGAAGTTAGAGAACAGAGCGGTGACGTTTGGATTGAGGGCGGAGTTCAGGTAGCTGAACAGGCACAGGGCCCAAACACCGACGGAGGCAAAGAACACGCAGAGCAAGTCTTCCTTCCACTCCGGCATATCAGTTCTGAAGGAGTAGTTGACATTTGCGCCGATGATAAGATAGGGGATTATGAAGATGATAGTATACTTGAGCATAATGAACCAGTACTCCACCTTCATCTCCGTTACCATGAACATCCAGAAACGGAAGTCCTCCTTGAACAGGTACTTGCAGCTCATCAGGGCGGTGTAGCAGGCTGCGATAAGTACGGAGGCCATGATGATGCTGGCAAAGATGCCCTTGATACCTATATTGAGGTTCAGGTGCGCTATGCCCAGGCCGTTGCCCGCCTTTTTATTGAGCCATATTTTGCCGGCGAGCATTATGGCGCAGAACAAGGCCAAGCCGACTATAAAGTTTATGGTCGCGCCGCAAAGCCTGGTGAGGTTGAAGTATGGGCTGTTTACAACATTTAGCTTAGTATTGGCATAGTATGTAACAAGAACTGTAAATACAACCGTGGCAGCAGTAAATATCCAATACTGCTTTTTGTTGACCTTGCCGTTCTGGGGAACATCAACGGCTCCGATAGCGGGCTGATAGAATTTCAGCGA
The DNA here is from genome assembly GCA_944387735.1 of uncultured Oscillospiraceae bacterium. GTDB lineage: Bacteria > Bacillota > Clostridia > Oscillospirales > Oscillospiraceae > Limivicinus. The sequence goes on along the minus strand of CALXGF010000075.1, from coordinate 1,808 downwards.
CGCCAACATTCCCAGCAGCGGGAATATCATAAACAGCATGCCGAAGAAGGCCAGCAGGTTGCCACAGCGTGCTATGTGCCACACCTGGTTGTCGCTGCCCATGGGGACGGCCCCCTCGGAAATGCGGCCATTACTGTAGTCCAGGGTCTGCTCAAAGAATGTTATGAGGTCGGCTGTGGTTTTTTTGGAGAAGAAATTCTTAGAGTGGGTCTCCATATTGACCAAGGCAACCTTAGCGGTACGGTTTTCAATGGCATCTGCAAGCGCAGAGTCGGTGGCAATGCTCAGGGTATCGAAGTCACCGATTATCTCGCTGGTGCCGTTCTGATCATCCATAACATACCACTGGTTGACCTGGATGTCTTCCTCGCCGGTGTGCCAGGATTCCTTGGAGATAGGATCGTGGAGAACGCCATCTACAGCGGCGTAGTCCAAAGCGCCGTTTACAACGCCCAGATTGACCTGGCAGTTGCGCTGCACTTCATAGCCGGCAACATTGGCAGTGCCAATCTGGTTTATGAGAGCGGTAAGGGCGTTGCCAAGAGGCAGGGCGGCCTTGATTCTGGTGTTATAGTATTCCGTTGTCTCGGCAGCCAAATACTCATAGTATGCAAGCTGGTCTGCGTTCAGGCGCTCCTTTGCCAGCTCGTTGGCGTCCTGATATATCTCCTCCTCGGTAAAGGTTTGTCCGAACTCATTGTAGAGGATGTTGATGAGTCTGTCGTTGAGGGTCTCATAACCGCAGTCCGTCATGGCGGTGCACTGGCTTATACGTGCGCCCATGGAGTGGCCGGAAATACCAATGCGGGTTGGGTCAACGAAGTCCAGGCTTCTGGTAAAGTTGACGGCATCCAGGAAACCGGAGGTGGTGTTGCCGTAATCAAATCCGTTGCCGATGTCTTCGCCGTGGCCCAGTTCATCGTACAGGGGCTGCTCGCTTATACCTGCGCCGTAGCAGCTAACTGCCAGAGAAACAAATCCTCTGCGAGCCATTTCCACCGAGAAATGTCTCATGACGCCATAGGTACATCCTGTGCCATGCATTACCAAGACGGCAGGAAGTTTATCATCGGAGCTTGTGCCGGCAGGGTAAAAAATCTCGCCGTTGAGGGTTGCGCCTCTTGCGTCGATGTTAAACTCGTTGATCTTAATCTTACCGAAATCTGTTTCGATAAGGCGAGCGAAAAATGCGCCCAGGAAGATCAAGACCAAGCATATTGCCAATATGCGTTTACAGCCATCCATCGTCTTGAGGGTAAACTTTTTCATGCTTCCTTCATCCTTTCTATTTATTTTTCGATTTTGCGGACTATCTTTCTCCGCATTGTAATTTAATGTTAAACAATTATTCATAACTTGACAATATATATGATTATCGTCAAATATGGCTTTTTTATATAATATATTTGTCCTATATTTTTGTTTTGCTGTGAGTTTTAGATAAAAAAATAACTTGTATAAGATTTAGCTTTGTACTTTGTGAAATATATACTAGAATTTGATTTATTGTCTATTCACAAATTATTAAAAAAGAGTCCCGGTAATAGCCGGAACTCTTTGTATAATCATATGTATTTGTGTTGTCTATACAGTCGGCAGCGTTATGCCCGCAAACCTCTTAAACGAGCTTTTGAAATGGCTCTTGCCTAAGAGGAGCAATTTTGAGCTATTGTTCACGCCTGCCATCCGGTGCCTGCGGTTCGACTCTGGGGCGCCATTATTTGACGGGCTGTGGAGCCGCCGGTGTGACGGCGGCTCCACACATTTTTTTAAATGCTTATATTTCGCCTAAATCAATAGCCGTTATT
>CALXGF010000074.1 GCA_944387735.1 uncultured Oscillospiraceae bacterium | reverse complement strand
TATTAAGTATTTGTTAAAAATCGCTTTTTACACATTTTTAACCTTTATTCCGACGCTTGAAGTATAATTATGCCATGAAATAATAATATGGAGAGGGGCAGAATATAAATGACAAAACGCGCCTTGATAGTTGAAGACGACGGAAATATAGCGGAGCTGCTGAGGCTCTACCTGGGCAAAGACGGTTTTGAAGTAATGATAGCCTCCGACGGGGGCAAGGCCGAGTCCATGTTCGACCTCTTTGCTCCGGATGTAGTGCTGCTGGATATTATGCTGCCGGTGAAGGACGGCTGGCAGGTGTGCAAGGACATACGGAGGAAATCCTCCGTGCCTATCATCATGCTCACCGCCAAGGGCGAGACCAGTGATAAGGTGAACGGCCTTGAAATGGGGGCCGACGATTATGTGACAAAGCCCTTTGAGGTGAAGGAGCTGCTGGCCCGTATCCATGCCGTAATGCGCCGCACCGATGCCGACGCCCCGGTGGAAAAGAAACTTACCTTTGATAAACTGGTGATAAATCTGGATTCCTATGAGCTGATCGTAGACGGGGTCAAGGTGGACACGCCTCCCAAAGAGATGGAGCTGCTGTACCATCTGGCTGCCTCTCCCAATCGGGTGTTTACCAGAAACCAACTGCTGGACGAGGTCTGGGGCTTTGACTATTTCGGCGACTCCCGCACCGTAGACGTACATGTGAAGCGGCTTCGGGAAAAGCTGGAGGGCGTCAGCGACAAGTGGTGCCTGAAGACCGTCTGGGGCGTGGGCTACAAGTTTGAAGTCACAGAATAAGCTTTGATGAAAAGCATATATTTGAGGAACTTTACCGCCACGGCGGTACTGGTCCTGACCTGCTTCCTTCTGGTGGCCTTTGCCTGCGTGGGCATAGGCAGGATATATTTTGTCCGGGAGTATCAGAGCGCCATGACCGACAGTGCGAGAGAGGTGGCCCGCATTGCGGATGCAATCAGCAACACCGACTCTCTCAACAGTTGGCTTTTGAGCATGTCCATCAGCGCTATTGCCCGCTCCACCGGAAATAATATAATGATAACCGACAGCGAAGGGGTAATAGTCTCCTGCTCCGACCGGGCTCCGGTGTGCGAGCATATGGGTAAGCTCATCCCCACGGAGCTGCTCTCCAGTATGGAGGGCAGAGAGAACCTGGTGATAAGCGATCTGGGAGGCATATATAAAAACGGGCATTATGTTGTCACTGCTCCCATAAACTCTGAACAGGACGGGGAGACCATAGGCCACGTACTGGTCACCAGTGAAACTGACGAGATACTGGGCGCCTGGTCCACCTTCCTTATGATGGCCTCTGTAGTTGCGGTGCTGGTGTTCGGCCTGTCCATGATAGTCTCCCTGGTGTATTCCAAACGCATGGCCCGGCCTTTGGATGAGATGGCCCTGGCCTCCCGGCGCTTTGCCAGGGGCGACTTCTCGGTGAGAGTGCGCCAGCAGGATGACCCCACAGACGAGATGGGGGCTCTTATCGAGTCCTTCAATAAAATGGCCGATTCTCTGGAAAAATCCGAAAAGCGCAGGAGCGAGTTTATCGCCAATATCTCCCATGAGCTGCGTACCCCTATGACAACCATAGCCGGCTTTGCCGACGGGATACTGGACGGCACCATCCCCAAGGAGGAAGAGGAAAAATATCTCAGATCCATAAGGGACGAGACACGGCGGCTGTCCCGCCTGGTGCGGGATATGCTCTCTGCTTCTCAGACAAAGGCTATGGCTTCCGACCCCAAGAGGCGAACGGTCTTTGACCTGACCGAGCTGGTGCTGCAGATACTCCTGAGCTTTGAAAGCCGGGCCACCGCAAAAAATCTGGATGTGGACCCCCAGCTGCCGGATAACCATATAATGGTGCTTGCCGACAAAGACGCGATAACTCAGGTGATTTATAACCTGCTGGACAATGCGGTGAAGTTTGCCCGTACAGGCAGCTGCCTGACATTGAGGCTGTACAAGGACGGTAAAAAAGCCTATGTGTCCATAAAAGATGAGGGCGAGACTATACCCCCAGATGACCTGCCCTTTATTTTCGATCGTTTCCACAAGTCCGACCGCTCCCGCAGCCTGGATAAGGACGGGGTGGGCCTGGGCCTGTATCTGGTGAAATCCATAATAAACAGCCATGACGAGGATATAGCGGTGAAGAGCGAAGACGGCATAACCGAATTCGTGTTTACCCTGAAGCTGGCGGAGAAGTAGGCAGTGGGGAGATTATTGTGAGGATAAGAGATGAGCAACAGAGAACTCAATGCTAACGAGAGCTGGTATGCGCCGCTTAAAAGGGAGCAGCCGGAGAAAAAAACAAAACGCAGAAGGCGGACCTTGTGGCGGGTATCGGCAGCCATTGCTCTGGTACTTGTACTTATTCTGGGCACGTCCCTGGCCTTTTCCGGCTCCGAACCCAAAAACTACAGTACAGAGGGCAGCATGCCAGATGACTGGAAGGATTTCTTCCAGAACTATTTTGAAGAGGTGCAGACCGGCACGGTAAATACCAATATCCCCAAGGCTGAAACCCAACCGGATTTCAAGCTTGAGCTGGAGGAGCCCGGCCAGGAGGAGCTGAGTTTGCAGCAGCTCTATGACAGCTGCGCAGATACCATTGTTGCCATTACCGGCAGCATAGAAGGGGAATCCGGCTACTACTGGGGCACCGGTGTCATCGTGAGCTCCGACGGGCTCATAGTCACCAATGCCCACATCATCGACGGCTGCGACAGCGCCCAGGTAACACTCTATAACGACGAGAGCTATGAGGCAAAGCTGGTGGGCGTGGACGGAATAAGCGACCTGGCCCTGCTGAAGATAGAGGCGGAGGGCTTGTCAGCGGCAGTCTTCGGAGATACAAGCGGAATTGCTGTGGGAGACGAGGTGGCGGCCATAGGCAATCCCCTGGGTGAGGATTTCCGCTCCACTCTGACCAACGGCATAATTTCCGCCATAGACCGGGGCCTCAACTATAACGGACGTACTATGAGCTTGCTCCAGACCAACACTGCCATAAACCAGGGCAACTCCGGCGGGGCTTTGTTCAACATGTACGGCCAGGTGGTGGGCATCACCAACATGAAGATGATGTCCTACTACTCCAGTATAGAGGGTATAGGTTTCGCCATTCCCTCCACCACCGTCAAGACCGTGGTGGACGCTCTGGCTGCCAATGGGGAAGTCAGGGGCCGTCCCTCCATAGGCATCACCGTTGGGGCTATTCCGGAAGATGTGTCCAGCCACTATGATATACCTGCCGGGCTCTATGTCTCCGGAGTTCAGGATAAGTCCGACGCCCAGCTCAAGGGGGTGCAGGTGGGGGATATACTCACCGCCGTGAACGGCCAGCCGGTGAGCAGCACCGAAGAGGTGGCGGCTATTAAAGACTCCATGTCTGTGGGCGATACTCTTGTTCTCAGCCTTTGGCGGGATGGGGAGAGCCTGGAAGTTGAAATAGAGTTGATGGACACCAACGATCTGTATTGAGTCCTTAAGTACCAAGTCTTCATACGAAAAATCCGCAGCGGTTTAACCGCTGCGGATTTTTAAATAATCTTTTTCCGATATCTTAGTTGCCTATGATAGAGTCAACTCCAAAGTATGCGGCCATATACTTGTTAGGCCAGGAATCGGCCACCTCGGTGTTCAGATAGCCCAGGCCCTCCAAAGCGCAGTAGCCGGTCTTCGAGTAGACCCGGTAGACTTCCACATCCATGATGCCCTCCTCCCGGCAGGCCGCTATCTGTTTCTCGTTCTCCGTGAGATAATAGTTGGTTTTTACTATATCCTGTACTCCCACGCTGCCCCTGTAAAGAGCGGCCATGAGACAGATGGCGCCAAGGGCCGTAATAAAGGGCCGGAGCTTCAGCTCGTCAAAAAGAGGAGCGAATAGCACTGCATCGGCAAAAATTATCAGGAGAGTGCCGATATAGGCGCTGCGCTCAGGGAAGAAGCTGGCAAAGGTGAGCACGAACACGGCTGCCAGGGAGCCCAGCATCAGCAGAGCTGCAAGGAGCTGGGTGTCTCTGCGTATCTTCCGGCTGTAGGCGAAAGCGGCCAGTACAGCGTATGCCACCAGAGGCACCCATATGCGCCGGTACATATCGATGGCGGCGACAAAATTATCAAAGAGATTGGAGAGGGTAAACTGGCTGGACTTGTTGGCTATCTGAGCCGGAGCCGTCATCATGAAGACAAAGCCGCAGAGGGCGGCCAATACGGCCAACCACAGGTAGGGGGATATCCTCTGCTTCTTGAGAAAGCGCCCCAGAAGCATGAAACAGCAGGATAAGAAGATAAGGGTGGAAGCGCAGTTTTCCGAATATGCCCCGATCAAAAATGCGGCAAGGACATAGAGGATGCGGCCGGGAAGTCTTTTTATATCCCGGTCATACAGGAACTTTCTTATGTACACTGTGAGGTACAGCAGGGAAAAGAAGGTAGCCCAGAGGTAATTTATCGAGCCGTCCTGCCAGAGAATGACCTGGCCGAAGTTCAGGGTGAATATCCAGATGCAGCCGAAGACGCACAGCAGCAGCAGATTATTGCGCTCCCGGTCACGGCAGGCTATCCTGTAGACCAGGTACACCTCTCCCACAAACACGGCGGAGTTAACCAGCTTGAATACCCACAGGGGCAGCATCAGGGATATCTGCACCAGACCGTGGGAGATGAGTCTGCCGTTCATGGTCAGGCGGTGGGCCGCCATGGATGGAATCAGCTGGCTCAGACTCTCCATCCGGCTGCCGTCGGCAAAGCTGAAGCAGTACATATAGTCGTCCGCCAACAGATTTGTCTTCATGTTGCAGTAGAGCATCACCAGGTACATAAAGGCCAGTATGAGCAGCATCAGGGGCTTTGAGCGGTTAAGCTGCTCAGGTATTTTTTCAATGGAAATGTTTTTTCTCATCATACACTCCAATAATTACGGCTTCAGTCTCCGAAGACCCAGAGATGGGTCACGCCGAAGGCTTCCCGTATATAACAGTTGAGCATATAGACCGGGTAGCCCGGCAGACCGGCCACGCCGGCCGCATCGGCCCCCAGCATCTTCGCCATGGTTTTTGCCCGGTAGAGGTGGTAGGAGCTGGAGAGTATGGCCACGTTGCCGTCGGGCTCATCCCCCCGCTCCCGGATAAGCTCAAAGGAAAAAGTAAGGTTTTCCATGGTGGAAGTTGACTTATTTTCGCATATAATGCGGTCCCTGTCAAGCTCGTGGCGGATGAGCCAATCCTCCATGCACTCGGCCTCGCTGATGTTCTCTCCGGGGCCCTGGCCTCCGCTGACGATGACCATACTGTCCGGGTAAGTATTCAGATATTCCAGAGCTCCCTCCAGTCGGTTGGTGAGGGCCAGAGAGGGAACGTCTCCATGAACGGCTGCACCCAGGACTATGAGGTACTTGCGCTCCGGGTCCGGGTCTGTGCAGGAGTTTTTGATTATCGGTATCTCCACTATACAGAAATACAGGAAGCCTATACCTGCCAGGATAAACACCAGGCGGCGAAACAGTGGGCTGCCGAAATGGTTCACCAGTATCAGCGCCGCTATGAACAGCAGGGTGTAGCTTATATAGGTATAGCCTCTCAGACAGAAGAAGAAAAAGGCGGCGGCCACGACCAGTATCGCAACGCTGAGCCCCCAAAGGGGGATGTTTCTTATATTCATTTTTCCAGCTCCTCCCATTTCTCGTATAGCTCCAGCAGCTGATTTTCCAGTTCCTCTTTTTGAGAGCCTATCTCCAGCAGCTTCTGATAGTCGGAGGCAAACTCCTCCGATAGTTTGTCCAACTGGGCCGACCTGTCCTCAAGACGCTGTATCTCCCGCTCCAGCCGGGCGATAGTCTTGTCGTTGTTTTTCGGCCGCTGGGGCTTGGGCTTCTTTTCCCGCTCCTGCCGCTTTTCCACCTGGGTAAAGACCTGCTGTCGGCTCTTCCATTGGCAGTAATCCCTGTAGCCGCCCCGGAAATCGGTGATCTTTTCATCGGCCAGGGCCCAGATGCGGGTGGCGAACTTCTCAATAAAATAGCGGTCATGGGAGACGAAGAGCAGGGTCTGCTCATAGTCGGACAGAGCGTCCTCCATCCATTCCCGGCTGGCTATGTCCAGGTGGTTGGTGGGCTCGTCCAGAATGAGAAAGTTTATCTCCCCTCCCATGAGCATGCACAGGCGCAGTCGGCTCTTCTCTCCGCCGGAGAGGGCCCCCACCGGGGTGAACACATCCTCTCCCCGAAAGCCGAAGGCAGCAAGCCGGTCCCTGGCCTCCTGGGGCTGGCAGCGGCAGTCGTAGAGCATGGTGTCCAGAGCTGAGCGGTCGTCTCTGGAGAAGCTCACCATCTGGGGAAGATAGGCGGTACGTACTGCCGGACCCTTGTATAGATAGCCGGTGTCCGGCGTCTCCTCGCCCATAATGAGCTTTACCAGGGTGGATTTGCCTGTGCCGTTGTCACCGATGAGAGCTATCCGCTCCCCGCCGGTGACTTCCATGTTGAGGCCGGAAAACAACAGCCTGTCCCCGAAGCCCTTGGAGACGTCATCCATCACCAGTACCTCGTCGCCGCTGAATTGGCGCTCCTTAAATTTAATGCTGAGCTTTTTCTGCTCTGTTGGCCTTTCGCTCCGGCTAAGCTTTTCAATGCGCTTTTCCATGGAAAAGGCCCGCTTGTGGAGCTTGTCGTTGCCCATAAAGGCCCAGAGATGCATCTGCTCTGCGGCCCTGGTGAGCTGCTCTATCTTTGCCTGGTCCTTCTCATATTTCTTCAGCTTCTCCTCAAAGCGGCGCTGCCGCTCCTGAACATAGAAGCTGTAGTTGCCGCTGTAGAATTCAGCCTTGCCCTCGCTTATCTCTATGCTCCGCTGCACCACCTTGTCCAGAAAATACCGGTCGTGGCTTATCACCAGTACCGTGCCTTTGAATCGGAGCAGATAATCCTCCAGCCACTCGGTGGAACGCAGGTCCAGATGGTTGGTGGGCTCGTCCAGCAGCAGGATATCCGTGTCCTCAAGGATAAGCCGGGCCAGATTCACCCTGGTCTTTTCCCCGCCGGAGAGAGAGTCAAAGCTTTGAGAGAGCATGGCGGGGGAGATATCCAGACCGCTGGCCACCCTGGAGCGCTCAGTGTCCATTTCATAGCCCCCCAGGCGGCGGAAGTCCTCCTGCAAACGGTCATATTCCGTGAGAAGAGTCCGGGACTGCTCCTTTTCCAGCTGAAGGCTCAGCTCATCCAGCCGCCGGGAGATATCGTAGAGGCGCCGGTGGGCCTGCTTGAGGACCTGCTCCGTGGTCCAGCCCTCAGGATATACAGGTATCTGGGACACCAGACCCAGCCGCTTGGAGGGGGCCACCATCACCTCCCCCTCGTCGGGGCGCAGCTGGCCGGAGAGTATGCGAAAGAGGGTGGTCTTGCCGCAGCCGTTGTGGCCCAGTATGCCCACCCGCTCCCCGGAATTTACGGTAAAGGAGAGGCCGTCCAATATGTTTTTTCCCAGCTCAAAAGACTTTACCAGGGAATTTACCGAAATGTCTATCATTGCTTATCTACCTTTATATTTTTCACTGCCCATTGCAGTACATTGTTGGTTATGGGGCCGGAGGTGCTGAGACCGTAGCCTCCCCGCTCCACCAGGGTGACGAAGGCGAAGGGGTGCTCTTCGTCCGCCAGAAAGCCCACGAACCAGGCGTGGGATGTGCCGTCCCCCAACTCGGCGGTACCGGTCTTGGCGCAGAGCTTAAGACCCGGGAAGTTCTCCTCCCCATTGTAGTGGTCCACCACGTTGTAATTCATCATCTGCTTGAGCCTGTCGGCGGTGGAGGGCTCCATAAACCGGCTGCTCTCCGCCTCGCCATCCTCCAGAACAAGACTGGGCTCTATGAGCTTGCCGCCGTTGGCCACGGCGCAGAGGAAACGGAGCATGGAGTAGGGGCAGATCATGTCCGTGGACTGGCCTATGCCGGACCAGCCAAGCTCCGGGTCTCCCACAAATTCGGTGGGGTAAGTGCCGGCGGCAGTGCTTATGCCGTTTAGCTCATGGCTGTCTAAAAAGCCGTATTTCGTCACGTAGTCTACCATAATGTCCTGGCCCAGCTTCACTGCGATCTGGGCAAAAGCCACGTTGCAGGAGTTGGACAGGGCCTGCTCGAAGGTCTGGGTGTAGTGGGAGCCGGTGCAGATTATGGGTACCCCGGCTATCTCGTATTCCCCCTCGCAGTAGAATTCCATCTCGTCTATGTTATCTATCTGCTCAATGGCGGCGGCGGCGGTAATGAGCTTGAAGACGGAGCCGGGGGTGAAGCTGGCGGAGAGGCAGCGGTTTATATAGGTCCCGTCCTTCAGCTCCGCCTCGGTGTCCAGAGGGTCTGTGGAGGGCACGGACACAAGCCCCAGTATCTCCCCGGTCTTGTAGTTTGAAAGGAGCATCATGCCCTTGGTGTCTTCCCCCAGGGCCATGAGCTGGTCGTAGATATATTCGTTGAGCTTTGAGTCTATGCTCAGGGTGAGGACGCTGTCCTCAGTCTTGGTCATACCGGTGAAAATGGAGAAGTCCTGCATACCGCTCCAGTAACGGGAGAGAACGCCGGCTCCGGTACGGCCCCAGTAGTCCCCGGTCACGTGGTAGTTGGCGGTCCTCACATGGGCGTCGGGGGAGAACTCCTCCCTGGATTGGCCGAAGGAGGCCAGCATCCGGCCGTCCCTGTCCAGGAGAAGGCCGCTGGAGCCGGAGTTTACCCGGGAAAAGTAAAGGGCCCAGTCCTGACCCCGGTCCACATATTCCAGCAGGTACAGCCCCATTCCGCAGATGACCAGGGCGGCTATCAGCAGCAGGGAAAAGGCCCGGTTAGTTATCTTCCTCATACTTGTCCTCCTGCCAGGCTTCTATGAAGGGGTTGCCTTCGGCAATGTTTATATCCTCCCCGATCTCATCTTCCCATTCTTCCTCTTCCTCCGCTGCGGTTTTCTTGGCTGAACCTACGGCAAAGCTGGCGCCCCGCCGGTTATCTGCGCTCTTTATGAAAGCCATGAGCATCCAACAGGAGATAAGGGAACTGCCGCCTCGGGACACGAAAGGAAAGGTGACGCCGGTAAAGGGCAGCAGGTCCAGGGAGCCGAAGACATTGAGAGCCATCTGGCTGAGCAGCAGGGCCATAGCGGCGCAGGCGGCTATGGGATAGTAGGCGGAGCGGCCCCGCCTTGCCGAGCGCATGGCAAAGAAGGCCATCACCAGAACGGCGGCCACCATGCACAGGCCGACGATGAGCCCCAGCTCCTCGCAGATGACGGCAAAGACCATGTCGGTGTTGGCGGCAAAGATATCGTCAAGCCAGCCGAAGCCCGCTCCCTTGCCGGTGAGACCTCCGGAGGCGGCGGCGGACATGGCTCTGGTCTGCTGGAAGCCTGCCCCGTATACATCCTCCCAGGCGTGGCCCCAGCTGGCGAAACGCCGGGCAATGTAGGGCTTTACCGTGACTGCCAGAAAACCGGCCAGACCGGCGGCGGATACTGCCAGGAACACGGTGCCCAGGCTGCCGGAGCGCATGTATGAGATTATGAGAAAAGTGATAAAGAATATCAGAGCGGTACCAAAATCCCCGATAAGGGCCAGGGCTACCACGCAGAGGGCGGAAAAGCCTATAAAGCCGTAGAGGTTACGGCGGAAGAAGAGCCTCTCCAGCGTGGATGAGCCCACGTAGATGTAGCAAGCCTTAACTATCTCCGAGGGCTGGAAGGAGTAGCCCCCGAATTCCAGCCAGTTTTTGGCGCCCAGCACCGCATCGCTGGCCAGCACGTTTACCGCCATCAGGGCCAGGGCCAGTACGGCCACGGGTATGCGAAAGGCCATGGTGCGCCGGAGATTCCTCATCCACCAGCCTCCGAAGAGGAACAGGGCCACCGCCGCAATGGTAAGCAGCATCTGCTTATACATGTCCTCCGGAGTGGAGGAGGCGGCAACGCTCATGCCCAGACCCGTGAGGTAAAAGGCCAGGGTCTCCACCTCAAAGCCGCTGCGGTTCATAAGGCGCATGGCGCTGTAGCAGCACCACTGGAGGGCTATCAGGGCCACAAAGGCCAGAGCTATAGAGCGGATATGCTCCACGTCGGCGGACAAAGCGTGCTGTGTCAGCAGGGCCAGCTGGAAGAGACTCAGCTCCAGCAGAGTGACGGTGGGGGACACATGGAGCCCGGCGCTGGTGCGCCCGGCCTCGTTACTTTCACGCTCCCTGGCGGTGATGTCCTGAAATTTCAGAGTCAGCCCGCCCAGATTTATAATGTCCCCGGTGTCCACCTGGGAGCCGCTGCCTCCCACTTTGACGCCATTGACCCACACGCCGCTGCGGGAGAAAATGTCGTAAATCTTCCAGACGCCCCTGTCGTTCCTGGACAGCACTGCGTGGCAGCGGCTGACGCCCGGGTAACAGAGACGGACGTCGGAGCTTATGGAGCGGCCAATAAGATTTTCCCAGTGGGTGAGAGTGTAGCTGTCCCCCTCGCAGCTGAGATGCCCCCATATCTCCGATTCGTATTTCTCACTGAGCATGGAGCGCAAACAGCGGTACAGAATGAGTATGGAGAGTATTATCACGGCAAACTTGGACGTGGTAAGAATATATTCTAAAAAAACTTCCATTGTCTGCCTCCTCTCCCGCAAATTCAGATTTCCTTATAATATAACATATGTTTCTCTGAAAAGCCAGAAAATATATATTAAAGACCGGGGCGGAAGGTGATTGACAAGGGGAAAAGAATAAACTAATATGTAGCCTATGGACAGAAAAACTAAAATTTGGACAACAATATTACTTGCTGTGGCGCTGCTGGGCCTGCTGGGCTGGTGGGCTCTGAGCAGCCTTGGGGGCGGCACCATAGCCGTCATTACAGTGGACGGAGCGGAGTACGACAGGATAGACCTGTCCAAGGTGACGGAGAGCTATGATATCCGGATAGATACCGGGTACGGCCACAACACCGTGCATGTAGAGCCGGGGCGCATATCCGTAACGGAGGCGGACTGTCCAGACGGTATCTGCGTGGCCCAGGGGGCTATAGACAAGGGGGGTGTACCCATCGTATGTATGCCCCACCATCTGGTGGTAAAAATAGAGGGGGGCGACATCGATGCCTAAGACCGGGAAACTGGCCCTTATGGCTCTGCTCACCGCTATTGCCCTGACAATCTTCATGATAGAGAGCCAGCTGCCCCCGCCGGCACCGATACCTGGAGTCAAGCTGGGTCTGGCCAACATAATCACCCTGGTGACCATGCTACTGCTTGGCAGGAGAGAGGCCGGGGCGGTGTTGGCCGTACGGGTGATAATGGGGGCCATGTTCTCCGGCAGCATGGCCTCATTGCTCTATAGCGCCGCCGGGGGAGCTCTAGCCTATATTGTCATGTGCCTGACGGTGGGGCTCTTTGGGGAAAAGCAGCTGTGGATAGTCAGCGCCCTGGCGGGCATAGCCCATAACGCCGGGCAGCTTCTGGCCTGCGCTCTTATTGTCCAGACCCCGGGAGTGCTGGCCTACGGCCCTATACTGGCGGCCTCGGGAGTGATAAGCGGCTGCTTCACCGGCTTTGCCGCCATGTACCTGATGAGGGCGCTGAAGAAATTCAGGCCCTGAAAAAAGAATCGTAAAAATTCATAAAAGGGAATTTGACTAATGGGATAAAAGGTATATAATGTACCCATGCTATCCCATGCGGTCCATCCGAAAACCTAAGGAAAGGCAGAGAGAACAGACAAATGAGCGAGTGCAACCACGATTGTTCATCCTGCAGTGAAAACTGCTCCGAAAGAAGCCCCGAGAGCTTTCTCAAGGCCCTCAATCCCCAGTCCAGCGTAAAGAAAGTCATAGCCGTAGTCAGCGGCAAGGGCGGCGTGGGCAAGTCCCTGGTCACCAGCCTCATGGCCTCGGAGATGCAGCGCAGGGGACATAACTGCGCCATATTGGATGCGGACATCACCGGCCCCTCCATCCCCAAGTCCTTCGGCATCCACCAGCACGCCACCGCTACCGACGAGTATATTATCCCCGTGCGTACCCACACGGGCATGCAGATAATGTCCATAAACCTTATACTGGAGGACGAGACCTCCCCGGTGGTGTGGCGGGGGCCGGTGATCGCCGGAGCCGTCACCCAGTTCTGGACAGACGTGGTGTGGCAGGACGTAGACTACATGTTTGTGGACATGCCCCCCGGAACCGGAGATGTGCCCCTCACCGTGTTTCAGTCCCTGCCGGTGGACGGGATAGTCATAGTCACCTCGCCTCAGGACCTGGTGAGTATGATAGTTACCAAGGCCGTGAACATGGCGGATATGATGAACATCCCGGTGCTGGGCATAGTAGAGAACATGTCCTACTTCAAGTGCCCGGACTGCGGAAAGGAACACTTCATCTTCGGAGAGAGCAAGGTGGAGAAGATAGCCGCAGAGCACGGGATAGAGCATATCGCCCGGCTGCCCATCGATCCGGTGATAGCCACTATGGTGGACGCCGGCGAGGTGGAGTCGGTCAGCGGCGAGCACATTGCGCCCATCGTAGACTATATCGAAAAGGAGATTTGAAAATATGCGTATAGCCGTTACCTACAAGGACGGAGAGATATTCGAGCACTTCGGCCACTGCGAGTGCTTTGCAATATACGAATATGGCGATGAAGTCAGCGACTGCAAGAAGACCCTGGTGGACTGCGCCGACCGCCACGGCCACCAGGCAATGGCCGATCTTATGAAGGAGCAGAGCGTTGACGCAGTTATCTGCGGCAACCTGGGCGGCGAGGCCAGAGCCCTGCTTCTCAGCTACGGCATAGTGCCTGTAGCCGGTTACTGCGGCCATGCGGACACTGCCGCCGACATGCTGGTCACCGGCCAGCTGCCTATAATCGACGGAGCCGGCGCCTGCGGCGGGGGCTGCGGGGGCTGCGGAGGCGGCTGCCACGGCGGTGATGAGGGCGGCTCCTGCGGCTGCGGAGGCGGCTGCCACGACGACGAGGGCGGCTGCTGTTGCCACTGAATACGGAAACTTTGCCAAGCGACTGTGTACCCGCTGCCTTGCAGCGGGTACAGCATTTATGGATTAAGGTGAAAAAATGAACGACAGCAACAAGCAGCTACTGTTTGAAAAAATGCCCATACCCGGCGCCGTTGCACGCCTGGTGGTCCCCACCATAATGGGCAGCCTGGTCATGATACTCTATAACCTGGCGGATACATATTTCGTGGGCCATCTCAACGACCCGGTGCAGAATGCGGCGGTGACTCTGGCGGCCCCGCTGCTGCTGGCTTTCAATGCGGTAAACAACCTTTTCGGCGTGGGCAGCTCCAGCATGATGAGCCGGGCCCTGGGCCTGAAAAAATACGATACGGTGCGCCGCAGCGCAGCCTTCGGCATCTACTGCTCCGTGATATGCGGCCTGGCTTTCTCTCTGGGCTACAGTCTTTTGAGCCACAGTATATTGGATTTGCTGGGGGCGGACGAGACCACGGTGGAGGCCACCAGACAGTACCTCTTCTG
Source organism: uncultured Oscillospiraceae bacterium (assembly GCA_944387735.1). Classification (GTDB taxonomy): domain Bacteria; phylum Bacillota; class Clostridia; order Oscillospirales; family Oscillospiraceae; genus Limivicinus. The sequence continues at coordinate 1,808 of CALXGF010000074.1, read as the reverse complement.
GACGGTGAGTCTGGGGGCGGCGCCGGCAATTACCAACGTGGTCATGGGTTATCTGGTGAGAGCCGAGGGCTCCGCCATTAACGCCAGCATCGGTACCATGAGCGGCTGTTTCCTGAACATTATTCTGGACCCCATATTCATCATGCCCTGGGGCCTGGGGATGGGAGCTGCCGGCGCCGGCTGCGCCACCTTTATCTCCAACTGCGTGGCCTGCCTCTACTTCTTTATATATGTACTGGTCAAGCGGGGCCGCAGCTATGTTTGCCTCAAGCCTGCCATGGCCTTGTGCGGAAAGAGTGTGGCTCTGGGTATCTTTGCCGTGGGAGTGCCTGCAATGGTCCAGAATCTGCTGAACGTAACCGGCATGACTATCCTCAACAACTTCACCGCCGCCTACGGCTCCGAGGCCGTGGCGGCCATGGGCATCGCCAGCAAGGTACAGATGGTCTTCATGTATGTGAACCTGGGCATATCCAACGGCATCATGCCCCTGGTGGGCTACAACTATGCCGACGGCAATGTAAAGCGCATGAAGGAGGCCATGGCCTTTACGGCAAAGCTTATCCTCGGCACCCTGTGCCTGGCCACTCTGGGCTGCTTTGTATTCAGCAGGACTCTGGTGGGCCTGTTTATAGAAAACGCCCACGTGATAGAGCTGGGCTCCGCTTTCCTCAAGGGTTTGAGCCTGTCTCTGCCTTTTATGGCTGTGGACTTTTTGGGTGTGGGCATGTATCAGGCCTGCGGCATGGGGAAAAAATCTCTCATCTTTGCCGTTATGCGGAAGATCGTGCTGGAAATTCCTGCCCTCTTTGTCCTGAATTCTCTCTTCCCCATGTATGGCCTGGCTTATGCCCAGCCCTTTGCCGAGTTCATCCTGGCCTTTGCGGCGGTTATAGTGGTGCTTAAGATATTCAGGAGCCTGGAAAAGCGAGAGCGGAAAGCCTGAGGGCGTATCTGGACAGGGGGCCTTAAAGGAGAAATAAAAATATCCCGCTTGTCTCTCAGAAATGAACTGCTGACTGACAAGTGGGATTTTGTTTATATATGGAGTTTTCCGCCGGTTCATATTTACTGCAGCGCCTTGGCGTCCTTAGTCTCGGCGGGAAGGCTCAGCTCGGCGGAGAAACGCTCTCCGTCGTTTTCTATGCTGAAGCTGCCGTGCATCTGCTCCATTATACGCTTGCAGGTTCGAAGACCTATCTTTGTACTCTCCACCCGGGCCAGATCCCCGGTGATGAAATTGGAGAAGCAAAGGCTGAGTCGGGAGTCCTTCAGCTCGCTGACTATAGTCACCTGCTTTGCCCGGTCCCCGTACTTCATCACATTGGACACCAGGTTGTCCACCACCCGTTTCAGATACAGGGGGTCGGCCAAAATACTGCACTCACCCTGAAATTCTATGCGCTGTATACTGAAGCCGTTTTCCGAGAGGGTGAACTCCGCCTCGCTCACCAGCTGCTCCAGCAGCAGCCGGCCGTCATAGCTCTCCATCTCCAGCTTCAGCTCTGCGCTGCCGTAGACCAGGAAATACTTGAACAGCTCGTCGGTGAGGGATTTCAGGTCCATGGCCTTGCCGTAGGCGGCGCTGCTGAACAGCCGGCAGCGCTCGGTGTCGGAAAAATCGCTCTCGTTTAGCAGCCCCAAATAGCCTATCATGGAGGTCATTGGGGTGCGGATGTCGTGGGATATGGCGGTTATCAGCTCATTGTTGGCCTGCCAGGCCCGGCTCTCGCTGCTCATCTGCTCTATCACAGACTGGCGCATCTCGTCCATTGCCCTGGCCAGACTGCTCAGCTCGTCGTTGCCTG
>CALXGF010000073.1 GCA_944387735.1 uncultured Oscillospiraceae bacterium | reverse complement strand
AAGATGCTGGACGTGAAGGAAGTGGGGGGCACCGTGATGCTGGGCATATCCGCCCCGGTTATCAAGGCCCACGGATCCTCCGACGCCCGGAGCATCCTGGCCGCCGTCCGCCAGGCCAAGACCTGCGTGGAGTCCGGCATAATAGAGGATATCAAGGCAAATATCGAATACATGAAGATAGGCTGAATTGTAAGCAATGGAAGAATTAGAGGAGAAAATAGGATACAGCTTTAAAAACAGGGAGCTGCTGCGCACCGCTCTTACCCACAGCTCCTATGCCAACGAGCGCCACGGCGGGGATTGCCAGAGCTACGAGCGTCTGGAATTTTTGGGGGATTCCATATTGAGCCTGGTGACTGCGGAGTTCCTGTATGCCCATGAACCCCGGCTGCCCGAGGGTAGAATGACCAAGCTGAGGGCGGAGCTGGTGTGCGAGAGCAGCCTGCATCAGGTGGCTTTGAAGCTGGAGCTGGGGAAATACATGCGCCTGGGCCGTGGCGAGGAACACACCGGAGGCCGGCAGCGTCCCTCCATTCTGGCGGACATGGTGGAGGCTGTCATAGCCGCCATGTACCTGGACAGCGGCATGGAACAGAGCCGCCGCTTTATCCTGGAGAATATATTGAAGGACGCTCCCATAGAGGAGGGCCACACCAACACCGATTATAAAACCAGACTCCAGGAGCTGGTGCAGCGCAAAAGCGACCAGCATATAAGCTATGCCATGACCGGGGAGAGCGGGCCGGACCACAACAAGACCTTTTCCTTCTCCGTGTCAATAAACGGCGTGCCTGCCGGAGAGGGCAGCGGCCGTACCAAAAAGGAGGCCGAGCAGATGGCGGCCATGAAAGCTCTGGAGGCCCTGACGAAATGAGCGCCAGGGAGAGTATAATCCCGGTGTTTGTGCCACACCTGGGCTGCCCCAACGACTGCGTGTTCTGTAACCAGCGGCGCATATCCGGCAGCCAGCAGCCGGCCACTGCGGAGGACGTGAAAAAAGCCATAGAGAAGGCAGCCGCCTTGCTCCCCCCCGGAGCAAAGCGGCAACTGGCGTTTTATGGGGGCAGCTTTACCGCCATACCGGTGCCGGAGCAGCTGAGCCTGCTGGCTGCCGCAAAGGAGGAGATGGACAGGGGACGCATCCAGTCCATACGCCTGTCCACACGGCCCGACGCCATAGACGGTACGGCGCTGAGGCGGCTTAGAGATTATGGGGTGGAGACCATAGAGCTGGGGGCCCAGAGCATGGACGAGGAAGTCCTGCTCCTCTCCGGCCGGGGCCACACGGCAAAGGATGTGGAGACGGCCTCCCGGCTCATAAAGGACTGGGGCTTTCGCCTGATCCTTCAGATGATGACGGGTCTGCCGGGGGATACGCCGGAGAAGTCGGTGGAGACCGCCCGGCGCATCGCTGCGCTGAAGCCCGACGGGGTGAGGATAGATCCAACGGTTATCGTCCGGGATACGGCTCTTTTCGATTTGTGGCAGGCCGGGAGATATAAGGAGCACACCGTGGAGGATGCGGTGGAGACCTGCGCCCTGCTGCTGCCTGTATTTGAACATGCTGGCATCCCGGTTATCCGCCTTGGCCTGAACCCCACGGATGAGCTCTCCGGAGGAGCCGCTGCGGGAGGGGCCTATCACCCCGCCCTGGGGGAACTGGTGAAGAGCCGGATAATGTACGGCAGGGCCCGCAGCCTATTGGCGGGGACAAAGCCGGGCAGCCGGATTGTGCTGGAGGTAGGGAAAGGAAAACGCTCCCAGATGACCGGACAGCGCCGGAGGAATATAGAGGCCTTGTGCGGAGAATTTGGCCTGAGAGAGATGAAAATTAAAGAATCCGACACAAATACTCAGGAAATCAAGATATTTTCCGTTGAAAATCCGGAGGATATATAATATAATAAACAGGTTTTAAGCGTATTTTTTTATTTTAAACCAATCTGTTAAAACGAGGTCAGTTCTTTGTATTTAAAAGCATTGGAGATACAGGGCTTCAAGTCCTTTGCGGACAAGACCCGTCTCACCTTTGAAAAGGATATAACAGCCATAGTGGGTCCCAACGGCTCCGGCAAATCCAATATCTCCGACGCCATACTCTGGGTCATGGGCGAACAGCGCAGCAAGGCTCTGAGAGGCAGTAAGATGGAGGACGTCATCTTTGGCGGCACGGAAAAGCGGGGCGCTCTGGGCTATGCTCAGGTCTCCCTTATCATAGACAATTCCGCACATATCTTTGACTCCGACAGCAGCGAGATAATGCTCACCCGCCGCTATTACCGCAGCGGAGAGAGCGAGTACTTTATCAACCGGGAGCCTGTGCGCCTGAAGGACATAAACGGCCTGCTCATGGATACCGGCCTGGGCCGGGACGGCTATTCCATCATCGGCCAGGGCCGCATTGCCGAGATAGTGTCCAGCAAGAGCACCGACCGCCGGGAGGTCTTTGAGGAGGCCGCCGGCATATCCCGCTTCCGTTACCGGAAGGAGGAGGCGGAGCGAAAGCTGGAAAAGACGGAAGAGAATCTGCTGCGGATAAACGACAAGATAGAAGAGCTGGAGATGCAGGTGGGGCCTCTGCGGAAGCAGGCGGAGACTGCAAAAAAATATCTGGTGCTTAGAGACCAGCTGCGTGTACAGGAGATATCCGTGTGGATGTCTACCCTGGAAAAACTGCGGGACCAGGCTCAAAGCGTGGAGCTGGAATTTCGTCAGACCGGGGATGAGCTGGAAAAGGCTCGGGGACGGCTGAAAGCTCTGTACGCCTCTTCGGAGGGCTTTACGGAGCGGATGCAGCAAAAGGACGTGGAGACCGAGGAGGCCCGGCGCAGGCTCTCCCAGGCGGAGACGGAGAACTCCCGCCTGGAGGCGGAGGCTGCGGTGCTGAAGGCCAATATGGAAAGCAGCGCCCAAAACAGGCAGAGCCTGCTGGAGGATATAGAGAAGCAGGAGGGCCGGGTCCGGGAGATACAGGACAGCATTGATAAGAGCCTTGAGCGGGTAGGGGAGATAAACTCCCAGCTGGAGGCTCTGAGGCAGGATATTACCGGCAACGAGAATGTGCTCGCCGGCTGCCGTATGAAGCTGAGCCGCCGGGAGGCGGCGGTGAAGGAGCTGAGCGATAAGGCCACCCGGCTGCAGGTGGACGCTCGCAGCATGGACTCCAGGATAAACATGCTCTCGGAAATGGAAAAGGACTACGAGGGCTATTCCAAAGCGGTGAAGACCGTCATGCAGGAGAGCCGGAGAGGGAACCTGCGGGGCATACACGCCCCGGTGGCAAACCTCATCAAAACCGACGACGAGTGCGCCTTGGCCATAGAGACGGCCCTGGGGGCCGCCGCCCAGAACATAGTGGTGGACACTCAGGAGTACGGACGCCGGGCCATAGAGCTTCTGAAACGCAGCGACTCCGGGCGGGCCACCTTCCTGCCCATGGAGGCCATACGGGGCAGCGTGATGAGGGACGCCCCGGAGAGGGATCCCGGTTTTGTGGGCATTGCCAGCGAGCTGGTGAAATATGACAGCCGTTATGAGCAGATCGTTTCAAACCTTTTGGGCCGCACCGTGGTGGCGGAGGCTCTGAGCGACGCAGTGCGCATGTCCAGAAACAGCGGAAACCGCCTGCGTATTGTCACTCTGGACGGACAGATGATAAACGCCGGAGGCTCCATGACCGGCGGCAGCAGCGCCAAGGGCAGCGGCATACTCTCCCGAGCCAACGAGCTGGAACGGCTGAAAAAGGATAGGGAGAAGCTGAAAGAGAATGAGAAGCTCTCCTCCCAACAGCTGGAGAAGGCCAACAGAGAACTGGCCGCCGTGCGTTATGAGCTGGACCTGGCTCTGGAAGAACAGAGCCGGTTGAGAAGCGGCTCTTCCTCCCTGGAGGCGGAGCTGAAGGCCACGGAGAAATCCGCAAGCCAGCTGAGGCTGCTGCTGGACAGCCTTTCGGGAGACAGTCAGGTGCGCCGCAATGCGGTGGAGGCCGCTCAGCGACAGATAGATAGCTTTACCGGAAGACTGGAGGAAAAGCGGGGCGAGATGGCCAAGGCCAGGGATAAGATAGAGCTTATCCGGGAAGAGATACAGAATATAAGCAAGAGCAGACTGGAGCTGGAGAGCCGCCGTACCAAGGCGGACAAGGAGACTCAGGAGCTGAACCGGGAGATAGTTGAGCTGGAGCGGAGCAAGGCCAGGATAGAGCAAAAAAAGCTCGCCGCCGAGATGGAAGAGCGGCAGATACTGGACAAGCTCTGGGACAACTATGAGCTGAGCCACAGCACCGCCGAGGCTCTGCGCCAGCCGGTGGAGAATCTCCAGAAGGCCAATAAAGACATTGCCGAGCTGCGCCGTCAGATAAACGCTCTGGGCAGTCCCAATATCGGCGCCATAGACGAATACGAGCGGGTGAACACCCGCTACGAATTCCTTACCGGACAGAGAGACGATGTGGACAAGGCCAAGGGAGAGCTGCTGGATATCATAAGGGAACTGACTGGCCAGATGGAAGAGCTCTTTGTGGAGCGCTTCAAGGAGATAGATAAGTGCTTCCGCCAGACCTTCCTGGAACTCTTCGGCGGCGGCAAAGCCGCCTTGAGGCTGGAGGACGAGAGCAATGTTCTCCAGTGCGGCATAGAGATAAAGGTGCAGCCGCCGGGAAAGGCCCTGTCTACCATAAGCCTGCTCTCCGGCGGAGAGATGGCCTTCGTAGCCATAGCTCTTTACTTTGCGATACTTAAAGTGCGGCCCACACCCTTCTGCGTCATGGACGAGATAGAGGCCGCCCTGGACGAGGCCAATGTGGGCCGTTACGCCCAGTATATGCGCCGCATGGCGGACAAGACCCAGTTTCTGGTCATCACCCACCGCCGGGGCACCATGGAAGAGGCGGATATGCTCTACGGCGTGACCATGCAGGAAAAGGGCGTGTCCACTGTTATAGAGCTGGATCTGGAGAGCGCCCAGAAAGCCATAGAAGAGTGAGAGCAGATATTGCCGTTATAGGCGGCAGACGACGGAGATAAAACATATGGGATTTTTTGACAAGATATTTTCCGGCCTCAGCAAGACCCGCAGCAATATGGAGGAGCTGGAAGAGCTGTTCCAGGGCTACCAGCCCGACAGCGAGGACTTCTATGAAGAGCTGGAGGAGCTGCTGGTAATGGCCGACGTGGGGGCTGCCACTGCCGCCCAGGTGATAAAGGCCATGCGTAAGCTGACCTGGGAGCGCCGCTTCAGAAAGGGCTACGAGGCCAGAGCCGGACTCATAGAGCTCCTAAGCAAGCTGCTGGAGGTGGGGGATACGGGCCTTAAGCTGGACACAAAGCCCTCCGTGATTTTGATGGTGGGAGTAAACGGCGTGGGCAAGACCACCACAATCGGCAAGATGGCCGCCCAGCTCACATCCCAGGGCAAGAAAGTCTTGCTCTGCGCCGGAGACACATTCAGAGCCGCTGCGGCGGAGCAGCTGGGCATCTGGGCGGAACGCTCCGGCTCGGAGATAGTCCGCCACGGGGAGGGCAGCGATCCTGCCGCCGTGGTGTACGACAGTCTCAGCGCAGCCAAGGCCAGGGGCAGTGACGTGGTGATAATCGACACCGCAGGCCGGCTTCACAACAAGCAGAATCTTATGAACGAGCTGGCCAAAATTCGCCGCATAATCGACCGGGAGCTGCCGGAGGCTTCGGTGGAGACCCTCATGGTGCTGGACGCCACCACCGGCCAGAACGGACTCATACAGGCAAAGCAGTTTTCGGAGACCGCAGGTCTCACCGGCATAGTCCTCACCAAGCTGGACGGTACTGCCAAAGGCGGCATAGTCTTTGCAATAGCCAACGAGCTGAAGTTGCCGGTGAAGTTCATAGGCGTTGGGGAGGGCGTGGACGATCTGCTGCCCTTCCAGGCCAAGGACTTTGTGGAAGCCCTGTTTAAATAAGAGAAGTACAGACCTTTTAATGGAGAGAAAAATATATGGCGATAAGCAGTAAGCAGCGGGCCCAGCTGAGAGGCATGGCCATGGAGCTGGACACTATAATCCAGGTGGGCAAGGGCGGAATAAGCGAGAGTCTGGTGGACTCGGTAAAGGCCGCCTTGAAGGCCAGGGAGCTGGTAAAGGGCCGGGTACTGGAAAATTCCATGCTCAGCGCAAGGGAAGCCTGCGACGCTCTGTGTGAAAAATGCGCAGCAGAAGGCGTCCAGGTCATAGGAACCAAGTTCGTCTTGTATAAGCGCAACGAAAAAGAGCCTAAAATAGTTCTGGTGAAGGACAAGAAAAAGACATGAGAATTGCTATATACGGCGGCAGCTTCAACCCGCCCCACCTGGGACACGTGAAGGCGGCGGCCACGGTTCGGGAGCTGCTGGAGCCGGACAGGTTCCTGATAATACCCACCAATATCCCGCCCCATAAGGAGATGGCCCCGGGCAGTCCCAGCCCGGAGCAGCGTATGGAGCTGTGCCGGCGCGCCTTCGGGGACATTCCCGGAGCGGAGCTGTCGGACATGGAGATAAAGCGGGAGGGCCGCAGCTACAGCGCCGACACGGTGAGCATACTGCGGCAAATGTACCCGGAGGATGAGCTGTATCTGGTCATCGGCTCGGACATGTTCCTAAGCTTCTGCCAGTGGTATAAGTTCCAGTATCTGCTGGAAAACTGCGTGCTGGCGGTACTGTCACGGGAGGAGGACGACCGGCGGGAGCTGGAGAGCTTCAAGGCGGAGCTGGAGGAGGAATACTCGGCAAGGGTGATGCTTTTGAGCTATGAGCCCCTGCCTATGTGCTCCGAGGACGTGAGGGACCGGCTGCGCCTGGGCCTGGGCTCGGATATGCTGCCGGAGGCCGTGTATTCAGAGATAATCCGTCGACGTTATTACGAGGCGGAGCCGGAGCTGACCTGGCTGCGCCGGCAGGTGATCCCCATGCTCAGCTCCCAGCGTATAGCCCATACCGCCGGATGCGAGCACGAGGCAGTGCAGCTGGCAAAGCTCTGGGGCGAGGACCCGGAGAAGGCCGCCGTTGCCGGCATACTCCACGATTCCACAAAAAATCTTTCTTACGATGAACAGTTGATATTGTGCGATAAATATGGTATTATTCTCGACAACGCCCAGAGGGAGAATCCAAAGCTCCTCCATGCCATAACCGGGGCCGCCCTGGCAAAGGACAGGTTCGGCGTCTCGGAGGAGATAAGTCAGGCCATCCGCTGGCATACCACCGGTAAGCCGGACATGAGCGTCCTGGAGAAGATAATCTACCTGGCGGACTATATTGAACCTACCAGGGACTTCGACGGAGTGGAGCGGCTCCGGGAGCTGGCCTATGAGGATTTGGACAAGGCTCTTGCCCTGGGCCTGGATATGAGCCTGGAAGAGCTGCGCCGCCAGAATATTGAGCCACACAGGGATACGGTGGAGGCTTGCCTCTGGTACAACGGGACATAGAGAATTTTGTAAGTTAAAGTTCAAGTCACATATATGGAGAGCCGCCCCGTATTGGCGGCAGAATGGAGAATCAGATGCTTACTCCCGCCCAAATAGCGGCGATAGCCGCCAAAGCTCTGGACGACAAGAAAGCCAGAGACGTGAAAGTGCTGAAGACCACGGAGCAAACGGTCCTTGCCGACTACTTCGTCATTTGCAACGGCACTACCTCCACCCATATAAAAGCTCTGGTGGACGAGGTGGACAAGCAGCTGTCCGAGGCCGGGGAGCCTCCCATACGCCGGGAGGGCCTGCGCTCGGATATCTGGGTGCTCATGGATTTCGGCTGCGTCATCGTCCATGTGTTCACCGACGAGGCCAGAAAATTCTACAATCTGGAGCGCCTTTGGAGCGACTCAGAGGTGGTGGATATCTCATCCCTTCCCAGCCCCTGAGGCCCAAGCCTCCCGGGCCCAAAGGGCCCGAGCTCCGCTTTGACCAAAATGGGGCGGCACCGGACAGATAATTCAGAAATTATAAAAGGAAGAGTTGATCCATCATGAAATACGATTTTGCTAGAATAGAGAAAAAATGGCAGGGTATCTGGGAAGAGCGCAAGCCTTACGCCGCAGTCACCGGCAGTGAAAAGCCCAAGTTCTACGGGCTTATAGAGTTCCCCTATCCCTCCGGCCAGGGCCTGCATGTGGGCCATCCCCGGCCTTTTACCGCCATGGACATCGTCACCAGGAAGAAGCGCATGGAGGGCTACAATGTCCTGTTCCCCATCGGCTTTGACGCCTTCGGCCTGCCTACGGAGAACTATGCCATAAAGAACCATATCCACCCGGCCATAATCACCCATAACAATATCCAGAATTTCACCCGCCAGCTGAAGATGCTGGGCTACGGCTTTGACTGGGACCGCTGCGTGGACACCACCGACCCCAATTACTACAAGTGGACCCAGTGGATCTTCCTCCAGCTCTTCAAGAATGGCCTGGCCTATAAGACCACCATGCCCGTTAACTGGTGCACCAGCTGCAAGTGCGTGCTGGCCAACGAGGAAGTTGTAAACGGCGTGTGCGAGCGCTGCGGCAGCGAGGTGGTGCGCAAGGAGAAGAGCCAGTGGATGCTGGCCATTACCAAGTATGCCCAGCGCCTCATAGACGATCTGGACGGCCTGGACTATATCGAGCGTGTGAAGATCCAGCAGAAGAACTGGATAGGCCGCTCCACCGGCGCAGAGGTCACCTTCAAGACCACCTGCGGCGACGACATCGTGGTGTACACCACCCGTCCCGATACCCTCTTCGGCGCCACCTATATGGTCCTCTCCCCCGAGCACGCCTATGTGAACAAGTGGAAGGACATCCTGACCAACTGGGACGAGGTGGCCGCCTACGTGGACGAGGCCGCCCACAAATCCGACTTTGAGCGCTCCGAGCTCAACAAGGAAAAGACCGGCGTGGAGCTCAAGGGCGTCAAGGCCATCAACCCCGTCAACGGCCGGGAGATCCCCGTGTTCATATCCGACTACGTCCTGGTGACCTACGGCACCGGCGCCATCATGGCCGTGCCTGCCCACGACGACCGTGACTGGGAGTTTGCAAAGAAGTTCGGCTGCGAGATCGTGGAAGTGGTCAAGGGCGGCAACATCGAGGAGGGAGCCTTCACTCTGAAGGATGATACCGGCATCATGGTAAACTCCGGCTTCCTCAACGGCATGACCGTAAAGCAGGCCATCCCTGCCATGGAGAAGTGGCTGGAGGAGAAGGGCATCGGCGTCCAGAAGGTGAATTATAAGCTCCGTGACTGGGTCTTCTCCCGTCAGAGATACTGGGGCGAGCCCATTCCTCTGGTGAACTGCCCCAAGTGCGGCTGGGTGCCCCTGCCTGAGGACCAGCTGCCTCTGGTGCTGCCCCAGGTGGAGAGCTACGAGCCCACCGACGACGGCGAAAGCCCCCTGAGCAAGATGACCGACTGGGTCAATACCACCTGCCCCTGCTGCGGCGGCCCCGCCAAGCGGGAGACCGATACCATGCCCCAGTGGGCCGGCTCCAGCTGGTACTTCCTGCGCTACATGGACCCCCACAACGACAAGGAGCTGGTGTCCAAGGAGGCCGAGAACTACTGGGGCCCTGTGGACTGGTATAACGGCGGCATGGAGCACACCACCCTGCACCTGCTATACAGCCGCTTCTGGCATAAATTCCTCTACGATATAGGCGTTGTCCACACCTCTGAGCCCTATGCAAAGCGCACCTCCCACGGAATGATCCTAGGCGAGGGCGGCGAGAAGATGTCCAAGTCCAGGGGCAATGTGGTCAACCCCAACGACATTGTAGAGCAGTACGGCGCCGACACCATGCGTCTGCACATCATGTTCATCGGCGACTTTGAGAAGGCCGTCACCTGGTCCAACGAGGCCGTCAAGGGCTCCAAGCGCTTCCTGGACCGCTGCTGGAACCTGATGGATATAGCCAAGGATGGGGAGGAATCCAAGACCAACGAGGCCATTATCCACAAGACCATCAAGAAGGTCACCGAGGATATCGACTCCCTGAAGATGAATACCGCCATTGCAGCCCTCATGACCATGGTCAACGAGTTCTACTCCAAGGGTCTGACCAAGGGCGATCTGAAGCAGCTGATGCTGCTGCTCTCCCCCTTTGCCCCCCATATGGTGGAGGAGATGTGGGAGCTCACCGGCTTTGCCGAGAAATACGGCAAGATGGCCATGCAGATGCCCTGGCCCAGCTATGATATAAGCAAGACCCATGAGGCCGAAAAGGAGATGGCCGTGCAGGTCAACGGCAAGCTCCGCTCCACTATTGTTGTCCCCGTGGACTCCCAGGATCAGGTGGTCATCGACGCCGCCTGCGCCGACGAGAAGATCAAGCGTCAAATGGAAGGCATGGAGCTGGTAAAGACCATTGTCGTCAAAAATAAGCTTATCAATTTAATTCTTAAGCCTAAAAAGTGATTATTGACAATTAGCCTTTCAGCCGTTATAATACTGATGTTAAAAGCCAAGTACTTGGCCCTTGAAGCGCCGCAAGGCGTATTTGGAGGGAGGGAAATAGATGTCTGAAATTTATGTCAAGGAAAACGAGTCTCTGGACAACGCTCTTAAGAGATTCAAGCGCAGCTGCGCTAAGTCCGGCGTTCTGGCCGACCTGAGAAAAAA
>CALXGF010000072.1 GCA_944387735.1 uncultured Oscillospiraceae bacterium | reverse complement strand
CGTGAGGCCATAAAAATGCGGTAATGTTCGATAACAGCCTATAACGCCTTCGCATGGATAAATTGGCGTATTTTCAAGGGTTTCCGGGACTTTAATAACACCCGATAACGCCTCTCGGAAGGTGGTGAAATCTCAAAGGGCTAATTCAGATTCCAAATTCACTTGTGAAAAATCGTGAACTTTACATACAGTGAAATCCTCGTTTATCTTTTTAATCTGAATCTCACTAATCCTCATAATCTATCCTCTCAATTCTAAAGATATCCAGAGCCAACAGCTCCGTCTCCCCGAATTGGGGGACGCCGCCCTCCGGAATCTCATAATCCGTCAGGGCCAGCACCGGCACTCCGTCCTGATAGCCGCTGAGCATAAGCTTGTGGTCTATCCGGGCAATGCCCCGCACGGAACAGCCGGCGGGCATGGGGTATTCCTTTTGGGAATAAAACACCGGCTCCGTCTCCACATTCTCCGGCTCTTCTTGGGCGGTGTTTTGGGCCTGGGATGCAGCCTCCGTGTCCCCCGCTTCTGCCGCTTCCCCGGACTGTCTGCCGCAGCCCAAAAGGGAGAAAATCATAACAAGGACCAACAGCATGGATACCGCTTTTCTCACGTCTTCCGCTTCCTTTCTGTTGCAGATTATGCTAAAGGTTTAAAAACCTTTTTTCCCGATAAGATAGCGTTTCCTGTATTTCAGCTCCACATAGTCCATTATTTTCTTGTAATACACCGGGTTTGCCGCCCCGCCGATTACACCCACTATGGGCAGGCCCTGGATGAATTTAAGCAGCAGCATATCCATGGCAAAAGCGGAGGAAGTCACTTCTATCTGCTTTTCCAGTTCCCCGCTCTCCGTCTCTCTTTTTGAGGAGAGGAGCAGTTCATCCACTTCCCGGTTTCGCCTCTCATAGTCCTCCCCGGAGCTGAGGGAGGCGGAAAGCATTTTCAGTATCAGCAGTTTTTCAAAATCCGACTTATAGTCGAAGCCGTAGCTCAGGGCTGTCTCATACACGCCTCGGAGCAGCATGGCTATAAACAGCACAATATCCGGCAGCCCTATGCCCAGGGCACCCAGGCCCAGCCCCTCCACCGTAGTCACTGTCATATTCACCAGCCGGGAGAGTTTGGCCCCCTTGTACAGCCGCCTCAGTTCCCGGCGGCTTCCTCTCAGCTGAAAAGCATAGTCTCTGATGCTGTGCTCCGTGGATATCTTATCCACGGCATAGCTCTTTTCTATGACGGCCCCGCCCCGGTCGAACACCAGGGCAAAGCCCTTGCAGAAGGCTGCCTCCAAGCCTGTATACACCTTTTCCGGCACCTTTGCCTCCAGACTGTCTTTCCACTTTGCGCCCGCCCGTTTTTCAGCGGCGGCGGAAAGTTTTTTCTCCTGTTTTTCCACAAGGGCCAGTTCCCTGTCCACCGGGGAAACGGGCCTTTTTCCTTTTAGAAGCATATGTCCTCCTCATCTGCCGTATCCTCCGGCAATTCCGTGCTTATTCCATATATATCGGTTATTGCTATGACTGCGCCGTCCTCCATTATGACTTTGCTCTCATATTCGTCTATTTTCCTTACCCGGCCGGAGACAGTGACAAAAGCCCCGCCGTCCTTCTTCCCGTCGGGCCTGAAGCAGCTTATCTCCGCTCTGGGCTTTTCCTTTATATGTTCCCGGAGATGGCGCAGCTCCCGGTCCAGTTCCTCTATCCGGTCCCGGTCCAGCTCTATTTTACTCTCGGTAAGACGGGCAGCCTCCTCCACCGCATCCTCATATCCCGTCAAAGCGGCAAAGGGGGCGAACTGGGCCGCCCTGTCCCCCACCGGCATGGGAGGATGCATCCGGGAGACAGGATGAGGCAGGGAGATTATATCCTCGTATTTGCCTGCACTCATGCCCTGTGGCCCCCTATCTGGCGGTTGCGGTCCCGGCCTGTGGCCCCCTCCTGATAGCTGGTGCCGTTGAGAATGGCGTTTTTGCCGTATTTCTTTTTTATCTTCAGCATGGCCTGCTGTCTTCTTTCCTCCCGCTCAAGGGCTGCGCTGTCCATATGGCGGCAGGCCTCCTGCTCCTCCGGATCCCCGAAGAGGTCCAGCTGCCGAAAGCAGCTCTCCTCCACGGCGCCCTTCGGCTTCACGTTTGCGGCCACCACATACATCCGCCGTACCTGGAGCTTTTTATCCACTATCCTGTCAAAGAGCTCCAGGGTCATCTCCGTTATCAGCCGGTTGGAAGAGCTGAAGCAGCCCAGGTTCACCGAGCCGTGGGCCGCTTTGGGGATATTCCGGCCATAGGCATCGGTCTGCATCTGTCCGTCAAAGCCGCTGCCTTTTCTCAGCATCTCATAGCCTACGGTGAGGATTATCTGGTCGGTGACCAGGCCCTTGTCCACAAGATCCAGCACCAGGGCATCCGTCATCTCCCGGACTATCATCCTGGCCCCCTGAAAATCGTAGGGCTGCTGCAGCACCTGGCCGCTGCTGATGCTGTTGGTCTCCGGCCTGTAGCTCTTTATATCTTTTATAGTGCAGGGCTCCCAGCCCCAGGCATGGTCTATCAGCAGCTGGGCGTTGACGCCGAAGAGCTTATAAAGCAGCTCCTCATTGTAATAATCTCCCGCTCCCCCCAGGGAGCAGCGGGCAATATCCCCCATGGTGCGCAGGCCCACAGCCTCCAGCTTTTTTGCATAGCCCCGGCCTACACGCCAGAAGTCTGTCAGAGGCCGGTGGTCCCACAATACTTGACGGTAGCTCTCTTCGTTTAGTTCCCCTATGCGCACCCCGTCTTTATCGGCTTTTGCCCGCTTTGCCACCACGTCCATAGCCACCTTGCAGAGATACAGATTGCTTCCTATACCCGCAGTGGCGGTGATGCCGGTTTGAGACAGCACCTCATGTATTATCATCCGGGCAAAGTCGTGGGCGGAGATGTTCCGGGTCCTGAGATAGTCGGTAACATCCATGAACACTTCGTCTATGGAATAGACGTGTATATCCTCCGGGGCTACGAAGCAGGTATATATGTTATAGATGCGGGTACTGTATTCGATATATTTTGCCATTCTGGGCTTTGCCACGATATAGTCCAACTCCAGAGCGGGGTCCTCCGCCAGCTCCCCGGCGCTGACGGACTTGCCGCTGAAGTCTCCGCCTCTTAGCCGTCCCCGGCGGCGGGCATTTTCCGTTTTCACCTGCTGCACCACTTCAAAGAGCCTGGGTCTTCCCGGGATGCCTATGGCCTTCAGCGGCGGGGACACCGCAAGGCATATGGTCTTTTCCGTGCGGCTCCTGTCGGCCACCACCAGGTTTGTATCCAGCGGGTCCAACCCCAGTTCTACACACTCCACCGAGGCGTAAAAAGACTTCAGATCTATGGCTATATAGGTCCTTTCTCCCATCGCTGCTCACCGCCTAATTTTCCTAATACGATAATAATATAACATATATTATCTTAATTGGCAATAGCCTATTGCAGCTTAAATAAAAGCATATATAAGAAAAGGCATAAAAAAGCTCCGGCAAATAACCGGGGCTTTTGTCTTTCTTCACTTCTCCAAAATCACTCCGCAGGGCTTTCGGCGCCTCCCGCCGCCCTGCGGGCGGCAGCAGGACTTCGCTCCATTCAAAAAGCCCGGCTTTAGCCAGGCTTTTTGCTTTCGCCGTCAGATGGCGAGGTACCTCTCCATGGCGCGGCGCAGGGTGTCGTACGCACGGCGGGTTCGGGCGGCCAGCGTTGGAAGGCCTGGATCTCCTCCAGACTTTCGCCCCGCATCAGCAGAAAGGCCAGCCGCACCGCATCCTTCTGCATCCGCCGGAGGTAGCCATACAGGCACACCCCGTTCACAAAATCCCCGTGGGGGGCCACCAGCAGCTCGACGCGCGGGCGAATCTGGTTTACAAGCGGGGCAGCCGCCCCATTTTATGACTGTTTTCGTCGATAATCGTCGAAAACGCACCATTTTTGCCCCGAAAAAAATTTTTTTAGATTTTACTTGACAAAGTCAAATAACCGAGTATACTTGACTATGTCAAGTGAATGAAAGGAGCGGAACGCATGTTTGACACACTCGCCTATCACACCTCAGTGCTCTACCGGGATTTCACCGGCTACACCAGCGAAAAGCTGGAAAAGCTGGGGCTGCACTTCGGCCTTTTGTTCTTTTTGATCTATGTGGGCAAGCACCCCGGGACCACCCCCTCAGACCTCACTGCGGCGCTGCGGCAGGACTGGGGTCACTCCCAGCGGTGTATCACCAGGCTGGTGGACAGTGGCTTTCTCACCAAGGAAAAGGTGGGCCGGCGCTACCAGCTGGACCTGACCGAAAAGGGCCGGGAGGCCTTTGCCGTGAGCCACCAGGTGTTCTTCGACTGGGACGAGCAGCGGCTGGCCGCCCTGTCGGAGCAGGAGCGGGCCACCCTGCTGGCGCTGCTGGCCAAGCTCCGGGCTGCGCAAAAGGTGGGCCACCATGTATGAGGCCATCGGCCGGCCGCTGGAGTTTGGCGGCCTGATGGAGCACGAAGGCGTACACTGCATTTTTGAAGGAGGCAATGAACCATGACCTATTCCATTGTTTATTCCAGCCGCACCGGCAACACCGAGCAGCTGGCCTGCGCCATCCGCAGCGCCCT
Organism: uncultured Oscillospiraceae bacterium; assembly: GCA_944387735.1. GTDB lineage: Bacteria > Bacillota > Clostridia > Oscillospirales > Oscillospiraceae > Limivicinus. The sequence continues at coordinate 343 of CALXGF010000072.1, read as the reverse complement.
GCCCGCGGAGGGCTGCCTGTACTTCGGCGGCCCCAACGCAGCGGCGAAGGCCGCCGACCGGCTGTACATCGGCTTCTGGACCGACAAGGGCAGCTGCGACGAGGAGCTGGCGGCCTTTCTGGCCACCGTGGAGAACAAGGAGGTCTTCCTGTTCGGCACCGCAGTCTGTGGCAGCCGGCCCGCCTAGTTCCAGGCGGTGTTGCAGCGGGTGCAGGCGCACCTGGGTGCGGGCAACATCCTGGCGGGCAGCTACATGTGTCAGGGCAGGATGCCCCAAACCGTGCGCCAGCGCTACGAGGCGATGCTGGCCGCCCCGAACCACGCACCCAACCTGGAGGCCATG
>CALXGF010000071.1 GCA_944387735.1 uncultured Oscillospiraceae bacterium | reverse complement strand
GGTCTGTTTCAGGAATTCCACAATAGCCTTTGAAAGGGGCCAGTATATCTATGAGGTGTGCACTCCCGACGATGTTTTCATCCGTCTGAACTGATAAGCCTTCCCCCTGTTATAATTCCCGTTCCGGGCCATGCCGCTGCATGGCCCGGATTTTTTCGCTTATGCCTCGGCTCTGTTGCCGCCGCAACAGAATTACCGGCCTTTCTCAGATATTATCGTCCTGTAAAAATCCATGCAGGGAGGCCGCTATGGAGCTCTTCTATTTGATATTAATTCTTTTTATCGCCTTTGTCCCGGCGGTCTTTGTGGTACTGTACACCAAGCAGTCAAAGAAGCGGGGCTGCGGCCGGGGCTGTGCCCGCTGCGGCAACCGGGACTTCTGCCACCGCAGGAAACTGAGCTTTGAGGATGCAGGCAGGTCCGGCAATAAATCAAAAAACAAACCCGGTTGACAAAAGTCCGCAGGGCAAAGCCGTCGCTTTGCCCTGCGGACTGAGTTTATATCCTTTATTTCAGTATTATATCGCATATCCTGTCCACATCTTCCAGAGGCAGGTCGGGATACAGGGGCAAGGTCAGCACCTGGCGGGATATCCTGGCGGCTACAGGTGTGCTCTCCGGCCGGAAATCATCTCTGCCCTGATAGCAGTCCATCTCATTGGTGGCGGGGTAGAAGTACTTCCTGGCAATGATGCCCTCTTTGCTCAGCCGGGCAAAGACCTGGTCCCGGTCATATTTATAGCCCTCAAAGACCACGGGGAAATAGGCGTAGTTGGACTCCACCCCCGGCTGGGCCTTGTTCAGCTTTATCCCCGGCACTCCGGATAGCCTCTCCATATAACGCTCATATACCCTGCGGCGCTGCTCCAGCCACTGATCCAGGTGCCGCAGATTGCACAGGCCCATGGCGGCGCAAAACTCGTTGAGCTTGGCGTTGCCCCCCACAAAGGGCACGGACTCCGGCCCGTGGATGCCGAAGTTCTTCAGGTCGTTTATTTTCTGCTTTAAAGAGGGGTCCTTAAAGCAGATGGCCCCACCTTCAATGGTATGGAAGACCTTGGTGGCGTGGAAGGAGAACATGGTGGCGTCCCCGAAGCAGGCGGAGCTGACCCCGTCCTTCTTCACGCCGAAGCTGTGGGCCCCGTCGTAGATGACCTTCAGCCCGTGTTTTTTTGCAACGGCATCTATGGCCTCCACATCGCAGAGATTTCCGTAGACATGGATGGGCATGATGGCCACGGTCCTGTCCGTGATGAGGGCCTCTATCTTCTCCGGGTCCATGGTGTAGTGCTCCGGCTCTATGTCGCAGAACACGGGAGTGCAGCCGCAGCGGACTATGGCGTGGGTAGTGGAGGCAAAAGTGTAGGGGGAGGTGATTATCTCCCCGTGGAGGTCCAGGGCCTGGATGGCGTTTTCCAGGGCCAGATGGCCGTTGGTGAGCAGAGCCAGATTCTCTACGCCCCAGTAGTCCTTCAGGGCAGCCTCCAGCTGCTGGTGCTTCTCCCCCATGTTGGTGAGCCAATGGCTGTCCCAGATGTCCGCTATCTCCCGACAGTACTCCTCATAGTCAGGCAATGAGGAGCGGGTCACATTAATTATATCCTTCATTTTATCTCCAATCCGGCCCGGGGCCGTCAAATCTTACTTTCAAACTCTTGGCACAGCTCCAGCAACTTTCGGCTGCGGGGGCGAAGCAGCCGGGCTGGAACGCCCGCATATATGCCCCAGGGAGGCAAGCTTTTATTTGCAAGGCTCATTGCCCCCAGGGAGCAGCCCTCCCCAAGAGTGACCCCCGGCAGCAGAGTGCTGCCGGTGCCGATTATGCAGTGGGGCCCTATCTCCACCGGGGCCTCCGCCACGGCGGTATATTCCTCCGGCACCGTGGGGTTCGTCATATGCTCCCCTGAGTAGTCGTCGCTGAGAGCGTAGACCGCTCCCCTGGAAGAGATGGTGCTGTAATCTCCAAAGCTTATGCCGGCGCTGCCCCCGAAGAGCATGGCCCCGGCGGCTATGTGCACATAGCTGCCCAGGCTTATCTTCCCGCTGAGCAGGCAGAAGTCGTCTATCCGCACATGACTGCCCAGGCTTATCTTTCCTGCGCCGTAGATGCTGCACTTGCGGCTTATACGCACGTCTTCCCCGTATTCCTTCAGGCCCAGGGACCTCAGTTCCTCAGGGCTGTAAAAACTGTCCATGTCCTGCCTCCCTATCCTTTAGCTCCTGCGGCGGCGCCTTACGGCCCCCAGGAGATATTTGAAGCTGTCCAGCCCCAGGACCGCCGACAAGCCGGCATAGATGCAGGCTCCGGCTAAAACCTGTACCGCCAGCAGCGGCAGGTCCGGAAGGCCCAGATACCTGAGGCTCCAGACCGCTCCGCCCATTATCCCCGACAGCAGCAGGGCTGGCAGCACGTCTCTCAGCTGGGACAGCAGACTGTAGCCCAGCAGGCGGCGGTTGGGCCAGGCGTTCACTGCCGCCGCTATCAGGCAGGACAGCAGCTGGCCCAGAGCTATGGCGTAGACCCCCAGGTTCACCGAAGCCACCAGCAGCGCCGTGCTTATAAGTTTCTTTATTATCTCCAGCTTAAGGAAAATGTCGCTGCGGCCCATGGCCTTCACGGCGTTGAGGTTAGCGGTATGCAGAGGATAAAAGGCGTACATCAGGCAAAAGACCTGCATATAGGGCACGCAGGGCAGCCATTTCTCCGTGAGCAGCAGCCGCACAAAGGGCTGGGCGCATACCGCCAGTCCCGCCATCATGGGGAACATCAGGTAGGTGCTGGTCTTTACCGCCCGCCGGGTCATCTCCCGCACCTGCTCCCTCTTGTCCTGCTCGGCCGACAGCACCGGCAGCAGCACGCTGTCTATGGAAGAGTTGATATTCTCCACCAAAAGGTTGGGGTACTGGTCGCCCTTATTGTAAAAGGCCAGGTCGGAGGAGGTGTACTTCAATCCCACCACCAGCTGGTACAGCTTCAGGTATGCCGTATCCAGCAGAGCCGAGGCCAATATCTTCCAGCCGTAGGCCACCAGGACCTTCAGCCTCTTCAGGGAGAAACAGCGCCGGGGCTTCCAGCCCACGGTGAGCCAGAGTATGGCGGTATTCACCGCCGTATTCAATAGCTGCTGCATAACCAGGGCCCAGATCCCGTAGCCCAGGTAGGCCATGGAGATGCCCACGGCGGCGGAAAATATAGTGCCCCCCAGGGTGGCAAAGAAAAAGCGGCGAAACTGCATGGTCTTGGCCACATAGGCCTGCTGCACATTTTTCACCCCGGACACCACGATGGTAAGCCCCAGCGCCCGTATCACCGGCGCCAGCGAGGCGTCCCCGTACAGGCGGCTGAGCAGAGGCGCCGTAAGAAACAGCCCCGTATACAGCAGCAGGCAGAAGGCCAGGTTGAAGTAAAAGGCCGAGGAGAAGTCCAGGTCGTCGGTGTCCTTTTTCTGGATGAGGGCGGTGGCCATGCCGCTGTCCACAAAGACCTGCAATATGGAGGTTATCACCAGTACCAGAGCGATGGAGCCGTAGAGCTCCGGCTCCAGCAGCCGGGCCAGGACTATGGATACCACAAAGGACACGGCCTGGGAGCCGAAACGCTCCATAAAGCGCCATATCAGATTTGAGAATACTTTTTGCCTGTTATCCATCAATAGTCTCCGTAGCCCTGACGTCTGCGGTACATGCGCTGGACGGCGGGAAAATAGCTTTTGACAAAATTCTTCAGCCTGTAGGAAAAGCTCTGGCGGCGCAGTATGCTGCGGTAGGGCTCCCGCCGCTGCTCCCTGTCCCGGCCCTCTATATACATAAGCTCAAACTCCCGCTCCAATATCACCTGCTGCGTCAGGGCTCTGTATTCCTCCGGAGCATGGGGCAGGAAAGCCTTAAGCATCTCCGCCTTGCCCCGGACAAAGCCTTTAAGCTTGTCATAGCAGCCGTCCACCCCGGAGCTCCAGGCGCATTGGTTGCTGCATATACGGTATAGGGACATGGTCTTGTTTATAAAGCGCAGCTTCCCGCTGAGCCCCAGCATCAATCCCCAGGCGTAGTCGGCAAAGCCGTGGGCCGTGGCTACCCGGTAGAAGTCGGGAGTCTGGGTGACCGGCTCCTTTCTGGCGAAGAGGGAGCTGGTGTGATAGGCGTTGCTGGGCCCCTTTATGATGCGCTCAAAGGGCAGGTCCAGATCCTGCTCATGCCGAACCAGGGGTTCGTCGGGCCAGGAGCCGTCGCAGTAGTGCAAGAGGGTGTTGTGGACACAGGCGCTGTAGTCCGGGTGGGCCTCCATAAAGTCCGCCTGCTGCTGGAGCTTTGTGTCGTCGGTCCAGCAGTCGTCCCCCTCGCAGAAGGCCAGGTATTTCCCCCTGGCATTGGGATAGAAAATGTTCTCATACACATAGCCTATGCCCTTGGAAAATTGGTTCACCTCGTGGTAAAAGGGCCGGATGATGTCCGGATATTTTTCGGCGTACTCCCTTATTATCTCCGCCGTTCCGTCGGTGGAGGCGTCATCGTTCACCAGCACCTCAAAGGCAAAGTCCGTCTTCTGCCTCACAAAGCCCTCCAGGGCGCTGCGTATATATTCCTCGTGATTATAGGCCGTACACAGTACGGACACCAGGCATGGTCTGTTTTCCATTTGGCCTCCCGAATTTTCAGGCTGAACACTCTAATTCAAATTATTATACTCCCAAAGCCGGTGTATTTCAACCAAAACATGGGAAGCCGAGGAAAACCGGGCGTCTTTTCAGACGCCCGGCAGCTGCCGTTATTCTGTTGCGGCCTCACTTGGCCAGTTCCGCTGCGGTGCGCGCAGCCAGCTTTGCATTGTTCAGCACCAGTTTGATGTTGCTCTCCAGGCTGTCGCCGCCGGTGAGCTCCACCACCTTTGCCAGCAGGAAGGGGGTGGTCTCCTTTCCGTGGACACCCTGGGCCTTACACTGGGCCAGGGCCTCCTCGATGGCGGCGTCTATGACTTCCTTATCCATGGAGTACTCCTCCGGGATGGGATTGGTCACCAGCATGCCGCCCTTATAGCCCAGCTCCCGCTGAGCGGAGAACATGGCGGCCAGCTCCTCCGGGCTGTCCACCCGGTAGTCCACGGAAAAGCCGCTCTTCCTGGTATAGAAGGCGGGCAGCTCCTCGGTGCCGTAGCCTATGACGGGCACGCCCTTGGTCTCCAGGTACTCCAGCGTCAGCCCCAGGTCCAGGATGGACTTGGCTCCGGCGCAGATGACCATCACCGGGGTCTGGGCCAGCTCCTCCAGGTCGGCGGAAATGTCCATGGTGACCTCGGCCCCCCGGTGTACGCCGCCGATGCCGCCGGTGGCAAAGATCCTTATCCCCGCCATGTAGGCTATCATCATGGTGGTCGTGACGGTGGTGGCTCCGTCGGCCCCCCGCGCTACCAGGGCTGGGAGATCACGGCGGCTGGCCTTGGCCATTGCCCGGCCGGTCTTGCCCAGGTACTCTATCTCGTCTCTGCTGAGACCCGCCTTCAGTCTGCCGCCGAGGACGGCGATGGTGGCAGGCACAGCTCCGTTGTCCCTGATGGTCTGTTCCACCAGCAGGGCCGTCTCCACGTTTCTGGGATAGGGCATGCCGTGGGAGATTATGGTACTCTCCAGGGCCACCACCGGCTTGCCTGCGGCCAGAGCCTCCTGCACTTCGGGGGCTATGTCAAGGTATTTGTTCATCTTATCTCTCCAATCTGAAATATTCTCTGAGGGAAACCGGACTCAATGGCAAGGCCTGCGGAAACGAACTTCTTGCATTGACATGCATCCGCTTCGCTGCGCACTGCGTCCTTATGTTTGGCTCTTATTTAATATTGCATGTCTATTTTATTTCATTTGGCCGAAAAGTCAAGGCCGATTCGGCGCTCCCGGCCCGGGCCTGTAATATTACAAAGGCAAGCCAGAGGGGCGGATATGAAAAGGAAGTTCTTTCTGTCCATATTAAGCATGGGCCTCTCCTGAGACAGGCCCCCGGCCGTTCAAGGCGTAAGCTATAGCAGGGAGCGGGCAATCAGTCTGAGGGGGAGCTCAGCTGGGCTTTAATTTTTTCCTTCCAGCACTTGTGGCACATGGCCACATAGCTGTCGTTGCCGCCCAAAAAGACCTGGTCGCCCTGGGTGAGGATGCGGCCGCAGGCGTCCAGGCGGG
>CALXGF010000070.1 GCA_944387735.1 uncultured Oscillospiraceae bacterium | reverse complement strand
CCGCTCGAAGCCCCAGTAGTCGCAGTACTTCATCTGCTCGTAGATGATACCTTCGGCCTTGTATTCTTTAGCCAGACGGTCGGCAGTGACCCGGCGCTGCAGCACCTTTTCATCGGATCTGTAGCGGGCGCACTCGGAGTGTTCCATGACCTGGAGGCAGATCTGGGTAAGGGCGTCCTCGTCGTCCTTCAGCTCTATGACTTCCCGGCCGGGAGTGGAACCGAAGCAGAAACGATCGGACACCACCAGAGCGCCGCAGCCCTCGATAAGCTTGGTGAGGTTGGGGTCGTCGATCTCGGAGCCCACGATGGCAACTCTGGCCCGGTAGGGACTGACCTTGTCGGGTTTGCGCTTTTTCAGCTCCTCCAGAGTCTCCCGCAGGTAGGGCAGTATAAGCTTCTTGGGACAGGTGTAGGACACCAGGTTTATCACATGGAACTCATAGCCGGTAATCACCGGGTTGTCCGCCTTTCTCATCTCGCCCATCTGGGAGATGATGGAGCAGACCTCGTTATGCTCCTTCACAGCCTCGCGGATTGCGGCGTCGGAGGTGTCCACGCCGAAGGTCTCGGTGAGTCTGTCCAGCACCCGCAGACGCATCTGCTTCACGTAGGAGTCCAGGGTATAGTCGGTGATCTTATAGGGGATGTCGCAGTGGGTGACAAAGAAGCTGGGCTTCTCGTTCACCTTAAGGATCTCGAAATGCTCCATTGCCCTGTTCATCATTGAGCAGGCGTCCACGCCTATAACGGCGTCCAGGAATTTGTATCCACCCTCGATACCTCTCTCCACAAGGGCCCTGGCATATTCGCAGGTGTAGTTGGACATGTAGTAGGTAGCGATATCTATGGAGCCGGTATTGGGCGCTCTCAGACGGACAGAGAAGCAGTTGCCTACGTTGAGCAGCGCTTCGGGAACGTGGTAGCAGGTGTAGCCCAGCGCCAGCTGGCCGTCAGCCTGAGCCTGTCTTACCAGTTCGTTGTCAGCATTCTCAAGCAGGCTCTCAAAGTAGATAAGATGCTTAAGATCTTTCAAATGTTACACCTCTTCTTTATAGAATTTCTATTTTTTGGAGTGCCTCCTGCACCCCCTTGAGCATAACTGAATCCGCCGGCAGCTCCATAACGCTCTTGCCCTTTATATCGTTGGCGGCAAAAGCGCTGTCGGCGGGAATGAGGGCCAGAATGTCCAGCCCCGGCACCTGCATCAGATCCGCCAGCTCCGGGTTGGTGACTCTGTTGACAATGACGCCTATCTTGTCATAGGCGATAAGCTCGTCCGCCACGCTCTTGATGGTGGCGATCACCTGGCCGCCCTTTTTGCTCTGGTCTGTCACCAGCAGCAGATGGGTCACCTTCTCCATCACCCGGCGCTGTATCTGCTCTATGCCGGCCTCTCCGTCTATGACCACATAGTCGAAGCTGTTGGCCAGCAGGCCGATCACTTCTTTCAGATAGGAGTTCACCTTGCAGTAGCAGCCTGAGCTCTCAGGGCGGCCTATGGCCAAAAAGGCGAAGCCGGGCATTTCCACCAGAGCGTCGAATATTCTGAATCTGGCCTCGCTTAAAAGCTCCAGCGCCTCTCTGGCGTCCCCGTTTTCCACGCTGTCCACAATGCTCATCCTTATATCGTCCAGCGTCAGCTTCACGTCCACGCCAAGAGCTACGGACAGGCCCACGGCCGGATCGGCGTCTATTGCCAGGATCTTTTTATCCGGAAATCTCTCTACCAGCAGCCTTACCATAGAAGCCGAGATAGAAGTTTTTCCCACGCCGCCTTTGCCAGCCACCGTGATTATCTTGGCCTTTTTTTCCATATGCGTCCCCCCTGTCAGGAAAAAATGTATAAGTCTCAACTATCGTTATCATTTTAGCACAGTACAAAATAATATGCAAGTTAAACATATATAAAAAGGTTTATTTAATGGTTTTGGTGCAAAATATAAGAATTTTCAAGCTTTTCTGTGTTTGTGTTTAGACAGAGGGCTCTACATGGTAAAAACAATATACAGAGCTGTTGTCATAATATGCAAAGAGGCGGCTCTCAGGTTTATCTTTGAAGGGCTTGCGTCACAGCCTTTCAAAAGTTCTTACCTGGGGCCGCCTGTTCAATTTTATTCTCCGGCTGTCCCCTCTCAGTTCAGTATCCAAACTCCCAGGTTCAGGTACAGGGCGAAGAGCAGCCACAGCAGATAGGGCAGAAGGAGTTTTCCCGCCGTGCCGCTGATATGGCGGAAAAGCAGATAGCAGATAAGGACCAGCGCAGCCAGCAGCAGCAGCCAGAAAAAGGCTGCGCCGTAGGCGGAGAGCTTGAAGAAGATAACGGGCCAGGCAAAATTCACCGCCAGCTGCAGTATATAAAAGGACAGAGCCCGCTCACGCCGCTCCTTGGAGACGGGAGAGACCGCCACGATATAGGAAGCCAGGCCCATAAATATATACAGCAGGGACCAGGCCACAGGAAACACCCAGCCCGGCGGGGAGAGCGGCGGCCGGATCACAGCGCCATAGCTCTCCATCGAGTTTCCCGTCAGCAGAGCGGACAGCCCGCCTATTGCCAAGGGCAGAAGTATTGCCGGGATAAGCAGCTTCCATTTTACCTCATGCTTCATTGATATCGCCCTTTCCCTTTATTTGAACTCCCGGCCCTTTAAAAAAAGCATAAGCCGAGAGCAGTCCTCTGTTCACAGCTTATGCTTTAAAAGTCCAGATTATTCCTTTTTGTTCCGGACACTCAGCACTGCTTTATGACCCGCATGAAAAACTCCACAGCCTTGCCTATGGCCTCAAGGCTTATGCGCTCGTTGTTGCCGTGGATGCAGCGGCGTTCTTCCGTGGTGAGGGCCATGGCGGAAAAACGGTAGACCTTGTCCGAAACAGAGCCGTAATGGCGGCTGTCTGAACACTGGACCATGAGATAGGGGGCCACCAGGGAGCCGGGCCAGGTGCCGGAGACGGCGGAGCTCACCTTCTCCCAGCCCGGGCAGTCGGTGCGGGATATGGGACTTGGCTCCATGCTGTCCAGATTCGTGAGCTTTATCTCCCCGTCGCCTATCGTATTTCTTATATACTCTATGGCCCCGTCCACGGTGTCCTCCGGGTTCAGCCGGAGGTTGGCCACCATGGAAGCCCGTGGCGGGATGACATTGGGAGCCTGGCTGCCGCTCATCTGGGTAAAGGCCACAGTGGTACGCAGCAGGGCGTTCAGCTCCCCGCCGCTCTTTTTGCATACCAGATCCAGCACCCAGCCGAAGCACCAGAGGTTAGCAAATATCATCCTGTATGCGAAGCCGGAGCGGCGGCCCAGCACGTCGAACATCTCCAGCGCCGGCTTGCTGAAGTGGACCTTGAAGGGCTTACTCTCCACCTTGGCGCAGGCCAGGGACAGCTTGCCCACGGGGGTATGGGGGGCCGGAGCTGAGGCGTGTCCTCCGCCGCCGGAGACGGAGAGCTCCAGGTTCATAAGTCCCTTTTCCGCTATGCCGATAAGGGCGCAGCTTTCCTTTACGCCAGGGAACACGTCCTTTACCACGGCTCCCCCCTCGTCCAGCACCAGGGACAGTTCTATCTTGTTTTCCCGGAAGTATTCCACTATGTTCTCCGCCCCGGGACCGTTCACCTCTTCCCCTCCGGAGAAGGCGAAGTAGATGTCGTGCTCCGGCTTGAAGCCCTGCTTTATCAGGTTCTCGGCGGCGGAGAGTATGCCGTTGAAGGTGACCTTGGTGTCCAGGGTGCCCCGGCCCCACATTACGCCGTCCTCAATTACGGCCTCAAAAGCGGGCCTTTCCCAGTTCTCCTCATCCGCCGGCACCACGTCGTAGTGGGCCATGAGCACGGCGGCCGGTCCGGCTTCCCTGCCCTGCCAGCGGTAGAGCAGGCCCCGGTCCGGCAGCTTCATCAGCGGGCAGGTTTCGCTCACATTGGGGTAGAGCTCCGGCAGCAGGGCTATGAGCTTTTGAAACTCAGCCTCGTCCTCCAGGCTCTTGTCGTAGAAGCTCACGGTCTTGCAGCGCACCAGCTGCCCCAGGGCATCAACGGCAGCCTTGGCGTCGTAGTCCACGCTAACCGGCTTGTCTTCCTTCTGCTCCTTCGGCCTGAAGGCCAGAGTGCGAGCCAGTATCACCAGCGCCAGCACCGCCAGCAGGGCCAGGAGAATATACAGCACTGTCATTTCTCTTCCTCCTATTTACAGAAGACCTTTTTTGTACATTATCCGGGACACTCCCATTGTGAACAGCACGCCCACCGGAACCATGATGCCCACGGTGCTGGAGTTGAGGGCGGGGACGAAGATGAAGAGTATCAGCATCAATGTCACCGGGGCTATGGCTATCTTCCAGTTCTTGGAGATGAACACCACTCCCAGGCCGCCGAAGAGAGCGGGGAGTATCTGGGCGAAAGCCGGGGCAAGCACCGGAGCGTTGAGCACCGGGGTGAGGGGAGTTATGAGTATTACCCCCAGGACTATGATGAGAGTGGTAACTATACTGGAGACGGCGATGGCTATGGTGGAGATTATCTCCCCCTCCTCGGAGCTGGCCTTCACTCCCGCCTGCTCCAGGGCGTTGAGAGCCACGGGCAGCTTCAGGTTGGAGATGTTTCCGGTGACAAAGGACAGGTAGGAGCCGCCGGCCCCCAGCATGGGCACATAGGTGAGCACCTCCACCACCGCCACGGCCCAGTACATGGGGGCGGTGGCTATGAGCCCCAGGACAAAGCCCCGCCAGTCCGGAAGGGTGTTGTATATCACAGCCACGG
>CALXGF010000069.1 GCA_944387735.1 uncultured Oscillospiraceae bacterium | reverse complement strand
TATACTCTTACTCATGAAGGATATGGCCCCCTTTCGTTAAGTTAAGTGTCGCAACTCAACTTTAACCGATAAGGCCTTATCCTTCATCCTTTTTTTCAACTGTCCAATATCTATTGTACTCCTACATTTTGGCTGCCTATAAATATGTAATAGCTCTTGCAAAGAGAGAAGTCTTAGTTTATAATTGTTTGGCCGGAGTATGTGCATGGGTAATAGGGGCCGGCAGGTACCACAGAAGAAATATTCTGTGGTTTTTATTTTTGTTTTTTATATTATCAGGCGCATCCTGTTCAGGGTCCTCTCGTGGGCGGCGGCGCTGACGGCCACATATATCCTGGTAGTTTCAATACTGCTGTGGCCCAGCACATCCGCAAGATGAGGCAGATTTTTTTCCACGGCAAAATAGCTTCTGGCAAAGAGATGGCGCAGATTGTGAGGAAAGACCTTTCCCTCCTCCACTCCCGCCTGGGCGCAGAGACGCTTCATCTCGTGGCAGATGTTGGAGCGGTCCACGGGTCTGCCGCTGCGGGTGCGGAAAATATATCCGCTTTTTATTCCACTGGCCATGCAGAACTCCGCGAGCCGTCTGCGCAGCTCCTTTGGCAGCAGGACCATGCGGGTTTTGCCTTTCAGCCTTATTTCGGCCCGCCCTGAACGCACGGCCTCCACGGTGATGAAGGGCAGCTCGCTTATACGGATGCCGGTGCCGGAGAGGGTGAGCATGACAAGATGCAGCCTCTTGCTGCCTCTCGCCCGGGCGGCGCAGAGCAGGCGGCGGTACTCCTCCTCCCCCAGCTCCCGGTCCTCCTCAGTAAAGGCCCGGCGCTGGATCTTCAACAGCCTTATGCGGTAATCCCCCTGTCCGGTAAACTCCAGATAGGCATTTATTGCGGACAGAGCCACATTTACCGTCCGGGCTTTGTTCTTTTGCAGCAGCGCCTCCCTGTATTCCAGCAGGCGCTTCTTATCCAGCTCCTCCCCTGCCAAATAGGCTCTCAGGCGGTGAAGTGCGGCGGAATATTTCTCCACCGTGGCCTGGGATTTTTCGCTGAGATAGAGCATGTTTTCAAAGTCTCTTATCCCCTCTCTGGTCACTTTCATATACACTGCCCCCTTTTTTTACATTATCTCCTTCATCCGCTCAATAATACTGTAGACTAGGGAAAATGTATATTGTATAAAGACAGCCCGCCGGGGAGTTTTCCCCGGCGGGCTGTCAGACAAGATGCTTATTTACCGCCATGCAGGACGGCGGGCCTGTTTAAGCCCTGCCTACAAGCTCTTTAAGCTTATTCACTATCATCAGAGTATTGCTGTTTTCTCCGCCTTTGAATTCATAGCGCATGTGGTACTCCAGGGCCTGGGCCAGCTGCACCGGCCAGGCCCTTCCGTTGCTGATATACACGGTATCGCTGAGCCGGCCGCTGTCGTCCATGAGGGTAAGGGTACAGCTCTTGCCCTCGGGGCAGTTCATTATCAGCTTTCCCTCCTCGTTGGAGACATAGCAGCCCTCGCCTATGCAGATTATCTTATAGTCGGCGGGGTCGCCGCTGCACCCGAAGGCATAGAGGCCCAGTTCTTCCCGACCGCTGGGGTCTATATAATAGTCGTAGATAAAGTCCCCTTGGGCGTTGGTGAGCTTTATGAAGCTGAAGGGAGGCTCATAGCCGTCGGGGTAAAGCTCCACCTCGGTGAGACCGGCTCCGCTGCCCTCCGTCTCCATAAGGACTATCTCCAGCTCCTCCACATACACAGGGTCAAAGCTGACTTCCGTCCCGGCGCCGTTGGGCTTCAGCGGGCCGCTGAGATAAAATGCCCCGTTGTCCAGGCGTATGGAGGTCTCCAGCACGTTGTCCGTGAGGGAGGGATTGTCATATAGGACCACCCGGCTGAGGAGGGTGGGTTCCGGGAATTTGATTATTACCCGCTTTTCTCCGTCGTCGGCGGCAGGCACCCAGGTGTTGTCGGAATAGCCGGGGTCCTGGTGGGACTGGGTGTGCTGGCTGAGAAGAAAGTCCTTGAGCGTCGAAGCCTCCCCGGAGCTTACCCAAAACTCCGCCTCATAGCTGATGGAACCGCTCTCCCGGAGCCAGAAAACCTTGTCGGAGTTGATGCTTCCCTCGCAGCGGGCCACGGCGTTCTGGCTGGCATAGTTCTCCGCCATGGCATAGCCGGAGCTGCTGAAGATGGAGCGGGACAAAACGCCGGGATACACCGGCAGCCGCAGCCTGTCGGCCCAGTTATATATATTGCTGCCCCCGTCGGTGATGAAGTCCTCCTCTCCGGGCTTCACCGTGGACAGGGCGTTAAGGACATAGTAATCCGGGGGCGCTTCATAGGCTGTGCTGTAGGCAAAGCCCCGGAGTATCACCGGCTCATAGCTGGGCCGGGCCTTCAGCACCTCGCCCATGGCCTGCTCAAAGAACATGGCCACGGTCTGATGATCCACATTTTCGTCGGTATCCGTGCAGAATACCAGGTCCGGGGTATAGCGCAGCAGCACGGTGCGTATATCCTGGTAGATGTTTTTTCTGGTGTAGGCGGCGCCGGGGTTAAAAGGCGGGTGCTTGTCGGTGCCGTAGGTGCTGCTGAAGCCGGCGGCGGAACTGAGCGCCTCGTCCTCCGGACAGAGATACAGCGGGGTCCCCTCCAGATTCAGCTGATCGCCGTAGCCCAGGAAGATCAGGTTTTCCGCCGGGATGCCTATGGAAGTCATGGCTGCGTCGGCCTCGGTGATGCGCTGCACTCCGTCGCCGCTGCTGTCTCCGTTGAATACGTAGACAATATATATATCGCTGCCGTATTTCACATACTGTTCCAGCACGCCCCCCAAAAGGTACATCTCATCCCCCTCATGGGGCACAATGGCCATCACCTTTTTCCCGCCGAAGACCTGGGCCTTGGCCTTGTCCGTATCCTGGTAAACCCCGTTTCTGTAGGTGTCCAGCCATATAAAGTACAGGGCTCCTCCCAGAAGCAGCGCTACGGCGGTGAGAAGGATGAAGAGCCATTTTACAAGCTTTTTCTTCAGCTGTCCAAGAACGGCAAAGCCCAGAAGGCTCAGAGCAAAAATCAGCCCCAGGGCCATGGCGGGCAATCCCCTCTCCCCTCTCGTGGCAAGCATGTCTGCAATAAAGCTCAGTTCAAGGGCCAGCAGCAGGGCAAAAAGCAGCCCTGAAAAGCTGAATCTCCTACCGCCGGTCTCCATGGTATATCCCCCGTTCTTAAAGTGTTTTCAATATTTCCTTCAGTTCTTCCGTGTTCGGGCTCTCGCTGCCGCAGGTTATGGAACCGGCCCTCAAAGCCAGCTCCGCCGTCTCTCTCAGTCCCAGGCCCTTTATCCCCGCAAACACGATGGCGGCGGTAGCGGCGTCCCCCGCTCCGGTGGAGTTCACCAGGCGGGTGGGCAGGATGGGCAGGCGCAGCAGCTGCTTTTGGTCGGCGGCTATCATGCCCCGGCTGCCCAGACTTATGAACACCCGCTTCACGCCCTTTTCCACCAGGGCCCTGGCCGCCCTCTCCGGGTCCCTCTCTCCGGTGAGCTTTTCCGCCTCCAGGGCGTTGGGCTTTATGGCGGCGAGCCTGTGAAGCACCGGCAGCAGCTTCACCGCCTTGGCGGTAGACACCGGGTCGGCATACACGGGTATGCTGCTGTTGCGGCATATATAGCCGATGGTCTCTTCCGGGATATTGGTGTCCACCACTATAGCCTTCGCCTGTAGTTTTGGCAGAACGGCGGCGGCATATTCCGCCGTGAGGGCCGAGCAGATGTCCATATCGCTGACGGCCAGCTGCATCTCCCCTCTCTCGTCGCTGATATAGAGATATGTGGAGCTGCGCCGCTGGGGGAACACCGGGGCGCAGCTCAGGTCTATGCCCAGGGCCCGGCAGCTCTCTATTATTGCCGTGGCATACACGTCCCCGCCTATAGCTGCAACAAGGCTGACCTCCAGCCCCAGCAGCCGCAGGTCGTGGGCTATATTCCGTCCCACGCCGCCGGGGCGCAGGGTCACGGCGCCGGGGTTTGAGTCCTTGGGTACCAGGGGCTGTTCAGGGCTGCCCCATATATCCATATTGATGCCGCCGAAAACCACGGCGGCATCAATATTCTCAAGCCTGGGCCTTATTTTATCTTCCATATATCCTTTGCGTATTCGGCAATGGCCCGGTCGGCTGCAAACACGCCGCTCTGAGCGGTATTCACTATGGACAGGCGGCCTCTCTCCCCCTCGTCCTTTATACGCTCATACATGCGTTTCTGGCAGTCGGCATAGGCCCGGTAGTCGGCGATGAGCATATACTGGTCTCCTCCGTACAGCAGGCTGGACACCAAGTCGGAGTAGCTCTTGCCGTCGGCAAAGCCCTGGCGGAAGCGGGACATGATACGCATGATCTCCCCGTCCCTCTGGGCCAGGCCGTTGGGGTCGTAGCCGCTGCGGCGCCAGTTGGCGATCTCGTCGGTATGCAGGCCGAAGAGGAACATGTTCTCGTCCCCCAGGCGCTCGTACATCTCCACGTTGGCTCCGTCCAGGGTGCCTATGGTGACGGCGCCGTTCATCATCAGCTTCATGCAGCCGGTGCCTGAGGCTTCCTTGCCGGCGGTGGATATCTGCTCGGAGACCTGGGCGGCGGGCATGATGGCCTCGGCTGCGCTGACTCTGTAGTTCTCCACAAAGTAGACCTGGAGCTTATCCTTGCACACCGGGTCGTTGTTTATATCGTCGGCCATGGACAGCAGCAGCTCTATGATGCGCTTGGCGGTCTTGTAGCCTGCGGCGGACTTGGCGCCGAAAACGAAGCTCCGGGGCACGAAGTCCATGTTGGGATTGTCGTGCAGCTGCATCTGGAGGCTGGCTATGCTCATGGCGCACAGCAGCTGGCGCTTGTACTCGTGCAGACGCTTCACCTGAACGTCCATGATGGCCTCGGTGTTGAGAGTAAAGCCGTCGTTTCTCAGGGCGAAGCGGGCAAAACGCTCCTTGTTTTCTTTCTTTATCCTGTTGACTTTCTCCTGAACCTCCTTGTCGCCGGCAAAGTCCATAAGCTTTATGAGCTCTTCAGGCTTGAGGAGATAATCGTCATTGCCCAGCAGCTCCACAATGAGATTGTGGAGACCGGGATTTATCTGGCTGAGCCAGCGGCGGTGGTCGATGCCGTTGGTCACATGAGTGAAACGCTCCGGGCTCAGGGAATAGATGTCCTTGAACAAATCGTTTTTAAGTATCTCCCCATGGAGCCTGGACACGCCGTTGACCTTGTAGCAGGCGGCAAGGCACATGTTGGCCATGTGTACCTGACCGTCGCTGATTATCATGTTGCGGCCAACCTTTTCGTTGCTGCCGAAGCATTTGATGAGGTACTCGCACCAGCGGCGGTTTATCTCGCACATTATCTCCCACAGGCGGGGCAGCAGCTGCTGCACCAGACCCTGGGGCCACTTCTCCAAAGCTTCCGCCATGACGGTGTGGTTGGTGTAGGCCACGCTGCCCTTCACCAGCTCCCAAGCCTCGTCCCAGCCCAGCTGATACTCGTCCATGAATATGCGCATCAGCTCAGGGATGATGAGGGTGGGATGGGTGTCGTTTATCTGGATGGTGTGGTGCTGGACAAAGCTTCTGATGTCCCCCCACTTGTTGATGTGTTTGCGGACTATGTCCTGAGCGGTGGCGGAGACGAAGAAGTACTGCTGCTTGAGACGCAGGGCCTTGCCCTCCATGTGGTCGTCGGCGGGATAGAGGACCTTGGTTATCACCTCGGCCATGGTGCGCTGCTCCATGCTCTTGACATATTTGCCCTCGGAGAAGAGGTACATGTCCAGAGAGTTGGTGCTTCTGGCGTCCCACAGGCGCAGCTTGTTGATCTCCCGGCCGCCGTAGCCGGCAATGAGCATATCCCGGGGCACGGCTATAACCGCGTCATAGTTGCGGTGCTCGGCATGGTAATGGCCCAGGTTATCCCAGTGGGCCTCTATCTGCCCGCCGAAGCGGACCTCCACGGCGTCCTCGTAGTGGGGAACCAGCCAGCTCTCGGCGCTGATGCGCCAGTCGTCGGCCACTTCGGTCTGCTTGCCGTCCACCAGCTTCTGCTTGAACATGCCCAGCTCATAGCAGATGGAATATCCGGTGCCCCCCAGGCCCTCGGTGGCTATGGAGTCCATGTAGCAGGCGGCAAGACGGCCAAGGCCGCCGTTGCCAAGACCTGCGTCCGGCTCCTCCTCGAAGATGTCGGCGGCATTGCGGCCCATGTCTTCCAGAGCGCCGATGACGGCCTGGGAAATGCCCAGGTTATAGGCGTTCTTCATTAGACTGCGGCCCATGAGAAATTCCATGGACATGTAGTGGACTTCCTTGGCGGCATGCTTGGGATTTTCTGCGGTGAGCAGTCGGCTCATCAGCTCTCTTATGACAATGGCGGTCGCCTGGAATATCTGTGCGTCGGTGGCGTGTTCGCTGCCCACTCCGAAATGGGCGCAGAGCTTATCCTCAATAGCGCTGCGTACCTCGTCCCGGGAAATTTGGTTGGTCATTAATTTCTTTCCTCCATGTTCAGTCGGAGCGTGCAAAGAGGTGCGCTCCGGCCTTTCGGTAAAATATCAAAATTCCGGTGCGGACAGATTGAGCTGCCGCACCGGTAATTCTGCAAAGGATGATGCTCTCAGCTTCTCAGATGCTGACGCCCTTGGGCACGACCGTTGGCAATTTTGCATTGCCCTTGAGTACGGTACCGGAGGAGAAAGAGCAGTACTTATCTGCGATAACGCAGTCCAGCTCGGCATTTTCTCCCACGATGCCTCCCCGCATGATTATGCAGTTGCGGAGCTTCGCTCCCTTTTCTATCCTGGCGCCGGAGAAGATGATACAGTTTTCGATGCTGCCTTCTATTTTGCAGTTGTCCGCCACAAGGCTGTTGCGGGAGACGGCCCTTTCCCCATAGTAGGTACTGACCTCCTCATGGGCTTTGGTGCGAACAGGCCGGTCCGCCGGGAACATCTGGCGGCGGTACTCGGTTTTAAGCATATCCATACTGGCCTGATAATATGCCTCCACGGTGCGTATTGCCACGGCATAGCCGGGGTGGACATAGGCGCACATCTTGCCGCCTTCCGCCAGGAAGGCCGCCACCGCATGCTTATGGAAGCTGTACTGGTTCCGGGCCTTACACTCGTCCATCATCTTCAGCAGGGTATCCTTGTTGATGATGTAACCCTCCAAAGCGGGAAGGCCCTCCCACTCGTCGTTGCGGTCAAAGAGGATCTGCTTTACAAGGCCGTCCTCCCCCAGCACATAGCGGTGGTGGCTCTGGGCCGGAGTGTGGTCGGCGCAGATGGCGGTTATCTCCGCCCCGGAGCGGCGATGCTGGCGCATGACCGGCACCAGGTCGATGTTGGCGCACATGTTCCCCAACAGCAGCACCAGGTACTTCTGGGGGATATCCCGGATGTAGGTGGACACGGCGTTCAGGGCCTCGATAGTGCCGGTGTAGTTGCCGGTGTGGTATTCGGGCAGGCCGAAGGGGGGCAGCATACGCAGCCCGCCGCTGCGGCGGCTCATGTCCCAGGCTTTGCCGGAGCCTATGTGGTCCAGCAGGGACTGGTAATCCCGCTGCATTATGATGCCCACGTCCAGAATACCGGCGTTACGCATGGAGGACAGGGCAAAGTCTATAAGTCTGTATCTGCCGCAGAAGGGCAGAGAGGCGGCGGTACGGGCGCCCACCAGTTCCCTCAGTTCGGGAGCGGCGCTGTAGGCAAAGATGATTCCATGGAAATTATTCATTGCTTAAACCTCCTCCCCGGTGTAGATCATGGCGCCGGCAGGCACGGCTGCTCCGCTCCTGATCTCTATATCCGGCCCGCAGGTGGCCACGCCCCAGGCGTCGGTGCCGTCGGGGAGGGCCCCCACATGGGCGCCGGAACGGACCACGGTATTCTCTCCCACGATGGCATATTCAACTATGGCCCCGCTCTCCACCACGGCGCCGGGCATCAGCACGCTGTAGTTCACAGTGGCGCCCCGACCGATGATGACATTGGGGGACAAAACGGAGTTTTCCACATGGCCGTCCACCTCGCAGCCCTCGGTGACGATGGAGTGGATTATCTCCGACTCCTCCCCGGCATAGTGGGGCGGGCAGACGGGGCTTCTGGAGCTGATGGGCCAGGCCGGGTCGTAGAGGTTTATAAGGTCGGGGGAGAGCATGTCCATGTTGGCGTCCCACAAGCTGGTGATGGTGCCCACGTCTCTCCAATAGCCCTTGAAGCGGTAGGGCCAGAGCTTCTCCCCGGCGGAGAGCATCTTGGGGATTATATTCTTGCCGAAGTCCTTGGAGGATTTGGGGTCGTTCTCATCGGCGATGAGGTACTCCCGCAGCTTCTTCCAGTTGAATATGTATATGCCCATGGAGGCCAGATCGCTCTTGGGCTGCTTGGGCTTTTCCTCGAACTGCTCCACGTAGCCGTCCTCTCCCAGGTTCATTATGCCGAAGCGGGTAGCCTCTTCCATGGAGACCTGGAGCACCGAGATGGTGCAGGCCGCTTCCTTCTCCACATGCTCCCGGAGCATGTCGGAATAGTCCATTTTATAGATATGGTCGCCGGAGAGGATCAGCACATTCTCCGGGTTATAGCTCTCTATAAAACTGATGTTCTGGTATATGGCGTTGGCGGTGCCGGAGAACCAGGAGCCTTTCTCCCCGGCGCTCTGGTAGGGCGGCAGGATATACACCCCTCCGTCGGTCACGTCCAGGTCCCAGGGCTGGCCGTTGCCAATGTAGCTGTTGAGCTGCAAGGGCCGGTACTGGGTCAGCACACCCACGGTGTCAATACCGGAGTTTGCACAGTTGGAGAGCGGAAAGTCGATTATACGGTACTTCCCGCCAAAGGGAACGCTGGGTTTTGCCACTTTCTGCGTCAGTGCATAAAGTCTTGAGCCCTGACCGCCTGCAAGCAGCATCGCAATACAGTTTTTCTTCATAAGCGGTCTCCTCCTTCGTACTTTATCTTCCGGCCTCTCCCCAACTGGGAAGGGGAGAGAGAGCCGTAAATACTAATTGAAAAGGTTCATCGCCCGGTCAGGCCCTTGAGTGATATAACACTCCGCCGCCTGGGCCGCTCTGGCAGCTGCGGCCTTCATATCCTCGGCGTCCTGATTCTTAAAGGTGGACAGCACCCAGTCGGCCATGTCATAGTCGGGATGGGGGGGAGCCCCAACGCCTATGCGTATCCGTGGAAAATCCTGAGTGCCCAGCTGGGCTATAATGTTCTTGAGCCCGTTATGGCCCCCGGCGGAGCCCTTGGTGCGTATACGCAGCTTGCCGATGGGCAGGCTTATCTCGTCGGAGACGACGATTATATGTTCCGGGGCTATCTTGTAGAAAGCCGCCGCCTGGCGCACCGCCTCTCCCGACAGGTTCATAAAGGTCTGAGGCTTCATCAGCAGCACCTGCCTGTCCCCTATGCTGCACTGGGCCGTCAGGGCCTTAAAGCGGAGCTTGTTTATGTTTATATTCTTTTCCCTGGCCATGGCCGCCGCCGCCATGAAGCCGGCGTTGTGGCGGGTGAACTCATAGCGGGGGCCGGGATTGCCCAGGAACACTATGAGCCAGCTGACGCCGCCGCTTTTTTTGAATAACATCTGCGCTTCACCTGAATTCCGCCCCGGCGGCTGAAAGATAGGGGTCCCTCCCCCGGAGGGGAGAGCCGGAGTCATTCGAAGAGGTTGGAGATGGAGACTTCCTCGTAGATACGGCGGATAGCCTCGGCAAAGACTGCGGCGGTGGAGAGATAGCGTATCTTGTCGCTCTTGGGCTTGTCGGCGGGATAGGGTATGGTGTCCAGCAGCAGAAGCTCCTCTATGCAGCTGTCGT
>CALXGF010000068.1 GCA_944387735.1 uncultured Oscillospiraceae bacterium | reverse complement strand
AAGCATTTTGCTAAGGGCAAAATGCTGCTGCGCTCGAAAAGCCTTGATTTTCAAGGCTTTTCTGTGGCGGGTTATTGTGCTGCGAGGCGGGTCTTGACCCCCTCGCGCTCCCCCGCTGCTCTATTGTGTTGAACAAAAGCATAGTTTTTTGACAGTCTCAGGCCCCGCCGGATTTCCGGCGGGGCCATATGCATTTTCCAAATTAAAACCGTTAGTCTGCATTTTCCGCCAGGTAAAGGCTCACCCGGCTCTGTATCTGTCCGGCGCAGTCCTGAGCCGTGGAGCCGCCCTCCAGGAAAGCGGTGAATTCCCTGTCCAGAATGTCCAGCAAAGCCGGGTCCGTATGGGACAGCTTGCTGTCGCCGTAGACCTGCTGCCGCAGCATCTGAGCGTCCTCCGGGCTGAAGGAGCTGGATTCGGAGTTCCCATCCTCATAGTCTATGGAGGACTCCAGGACCGCCTCAAAGCTCGCCTTCAGGGGCGGTATGCCGTCGGTCTTGTCCGTGCCGCCGCTGAGCATGAGACAGCGGATAAAGCGCCAGGCGGCCTCCTTGTTGGGACTGGACGCCAGGATGCCGGCGCTGGCATTTTTTCCCCAAGTGCTGAGAGATACGTTGAATCGCTCAGTCTCCCGGCTCATGGGGATGAAGTAGCTGCCGGTTCCCTCCGTGTCCGGGAAACCGGCCGCCACAAAGCTGAAATCCTGCTCCGGGCCGTAAGGGTTCCGCAGCATGGTCCCGGCATCCGTAGCCATATCGGATATCATCGTGAGCGGGTGCAACCCCTGGCCGCCCTCCTCAGCCGCCAGCTTGGAGAGCAGCTCCATCCAGTTTATAAAGGCCGGGCTTTCAAAATCGCAGCTCATGTTCTCCCAGTCTATGAACTCCGCCGTGGCGGCTTGCTGAAACAGGGAGGAGAGCTTTTCCCTATCCACCCCGGGCATGGCGCCGTACTTTTCCGCTATGTCCATGACCGCCTGGGAAGTCCAGTTCTCCCGGCCGGGGAACAGCTTATCGCTGGCGGCCATGGATATCATGGAGAACCTGGCGGTGTACTGGTAGAGCCCGCCCTTGTATATCATGCCGTTTAAAAGGGGCTGGATAAAGTCCTCCCGGCTCAGCTCCGGGTCGGAATCCAGATAAGGCAGCATATCGGTAAAGAGCCCGGCGTCCACCGCCCCTTCCGGCAGAAAGCTGGTATCCACCAGGTCGATGTCCTCCGTCCGGCTCAGCTCTATCAGCAGCCGGTCCAGCTCTGCCTCGTCCTCATATACCCAGGAGACTATCTCCACTCTGTACTCCGGGTCGGTGTTGTTGAAGCGGATGACGGCGTCCATCATGGCGTCGCTGTAGTCGTAGCCGGTTAGGGAATATTGATAGGCATCGGTCCCGGCGTTGCCGAAGCAGAGCAGGCGCAGCGGCCGCTTTTCCCTCACCAGCTTGGGGCTGACTTCCACAAGGGAACTGCTCTGCCTGTAGAAAAAGACGCCCCTGGAGTTTTCAAAGAATGTGAAGCTGCTCAGGCTCTCCAGCTTCAGGGCAACGTCAATGTACTTGAATATATCCGTCTTTTCCCCAGTAGCCGGGTCATAGGCGTAAAGAGCTCCGTCTTCCAGGCACAGGAAGCGCCCGGCATTGCTGGAGCCGCTGAGACGCTCCGCTTCTATGCTGCGGCTCATGTCCAGGCTCAGACTTGCCGTATCCAGCGGGGCCCAGGCCCCGGAGCGAGTCTGCATCCAGGTCTCATCATCTATCTTTAATTTTGCCCCGTAGCCCTCCGCATCCGGCTCCGGCTGGGATAGGATGTTCAGCTGCCGGTCTACCTCAAAAAAGGAGCTCTCGGTGCTCAGCAGGGCCCGGTTGGAGTCCAGGGCCAGAAGGGAGGAGAAGCTGAGCATGCTGGTCTCCGTGGAGGCTCCGCCCTCAAAGGGCACACGGACGCAGCTCTGCTCTCCGTCTATGCTGCCGCTTAAGACGTAGTAGCCCAGCTCCTCCAGGGACAGACCGTTTTCCACGTCCTCCTGGTTGCGGCTTTCTGCCAGCAGCAGCCAGAAGCTGCCATCGGCCATGGAAAAACTCCGGATTTCGGGCCGATGGGCTTCCCCCGCATCCAGAGGCAAGCTGCGCCAGCTGCCGGAAATGGTGTCGTACTCCGCCAGGAGGAAGCCGCCTTCACTGTCCCGCCCGGCAAACCACAGGCTATCCCCCAGGGAAGTCCAGAAATCACACTTTTTAAGTTCCGGGGGAAAGGCGATCTCCCTGGGCACATAGGCTGCGGAGAGCTTGGCCTCCTCTGCGGAGACGGCTTGGGCCTGGGCTCCCTCCCCTTCCGCTTCCACATTCTCCGGGGGAGCGGTAACCTCTCCTCCCCGGCCGCAGGCGCTGAGCAGCAGTATAAATATAAGCAGCGCCGCCGTGAGTTTTTTCCTCATGGTTTTGTACCTCCATGTTTTCGGCTATATGGCTATATATTATAAAGACGCAAAGACGCCGGGCATTTTGCAGCCCGGCGAAAATTCTCTTTTACTTTTGCCGTATGCAGCCGACAAAACCCGGCGGTATTTCCCGCCGGGTTTTGTAAGCTTAAATATTTTCTTTAAGGGAGAAGGTGACTGTGACGCTGCCGCCGCCCAAAATGTCTTTCAGCTCCTCCTGACTCAGGCCCTGAATCCTGCCCAGGAGAGTAAGGCTCCAGGTGTTGGTGTCGTAATATATGGTGACGGAGCTGCCCTGATACAGGATCACGTCTCCGGGCTGAGTAGTGATGGGCCGGTCGTTTGTGCTGAGGCTCCGCCCCAGGCTGCCCACCTTCTCAAAGCCGCCGTAGTCCTCCATATCTATGGTGACGTCACCCTCTCCCAGCAGAGAGATAAAATCCTCTGCTGAGGAATTGTCCTCCGGGACTATCTTCAAAACCTCGTCTCCCACATGGGCGTAAATCAAGATGTCTTCCTCCTTTTGACCTGTGTTCTCCCGGCCGGGGGAGAGTTCCGGGGCCGCAGCCCCCGGATTTTCGGCGACAGGGCCTGAGCTCTCCGCCGCCGGGCTGGACCCGCCGCAGGCGGTCAGGATAAACGCCAGGCAGGCCGCAAGAGCTGCCGCCGCATATTTCCTACCGGTCATAGCCTGCCCTTCAGGCCAGATACCGCCGGAAGAAGGCGGTGATTTTGTCAAAGGGGATGATGTCCGTCCGGTCATACAGGTCCGTGTGTACGGCCCCTGGAATCAGCAGCAGCTCTTTGTTGTCGCCTTTGAGCTTTTCAAAGGCGTCCCGGCTGAAATAGCAGGAGTGGGCCTTGTCTCCATGGATGAGCAGCACGGCGCTCTCTATCTCGCAGCTGTATTGGAGGATGGGCATATTGAGAAAGGACAGGGAGGAAGTCACATTCCAGCCCTCGTTGGAGTTGAGAGAGCGCCTGTGATATCCCCGGGAGGTCTTGTAGTAGTCGTAGTAGTCCTTTACAAAGAAGGGGGCGTCCTCCGGCAGGGGGTCCACCACGCCGCCGGCCCGCTTATAAGAGCCGTTTTTATAGTCCTCGGTGCGCTGGGCGTTGAGGGCAAGGCGTTTTGCGTGCCGCTGCTCCGGGCTGTCCTCCGAATCAAAATAGCCCTTGGCGTTGACCCGGCTCATGTCGTACATGGTGGAGGCAACCGTGGCCTTTATCCTGGTGTCTATTGCCGCAGCGTTGAGGGCCATGCCCCCCCAGCCGCAGATACCGATAATGCCTATCCGCTCCGGGTCTGCGTCCCCATGGACCGACAGAAAGTCCACAGCCGCCTGGAAATCCTCGGTGTTGATGTCGGGGGAGGCCACATACCTGGGGCTGCCGCCGCTCTCTCCGGTAAAAGAGGGGTCGAAGGCCAGAGTGAGAAAGCCCCGTTCCGCCATGGTCTGGGCGTAGAGGCCGGAGCATTGCTCCTTTACCGCCCCGAAGGGCCCGCATACCGCCAGGGCGGGCAGCCTGCCCTCGGCCCCCTTGGGCTTGTACAGGTCCGCCGCCAGATTTATGCCGTAGCGGTTGTGGAAACAGACCTTGCTGTGCTCTACCCTGCCGCTTTTGGGGAAGGTCTTGTCCCATTCCATAGTCATATTCAGTTTCTCTTCCATTTGAAATTTCCTCCTTATTTTATAGCTGCGCCCATGTCATAGGCTTTTTTAAGAGCCGGATGCCCGGCTATTTCACCCTCGCCGTTAAGACCTCCGGCAAATACGGCGCCGGCAAGACTTGCCCGGGGGAAGCACTCCACCCAGCCCTCCAGACCGGCTATGGCCCTCTCCGGCACCTGCTCTTCCTCCTCCGCAGCGGCGGTGAGCAGAAATACCTGCCTGAAGGCGTAGTCGGAGTCAAAAAGGGAATTGGCCCGGTCCAGCAGGGTCTTCATCTGTCCGCTCATCTCATAGTAGTAAATGGGACTGGCAAAAGCTATGACCTCAGCGTCGTGCATTTTTTCCACGATGGCAGGGGCGTCATCCTTAATTACGCAGCGGCCCAGCTTGAGACAGGCAAAGCAGCCCCGGCAGAAGGATATCTGCTTATCTCGCAGCGAGACCGTCTCCACCTCATGGCCGGCGGCGACGGCCCCTGCGGCAAAAGCCTCTGCCAAAGACCGGGAATTGCTGCGCTCTCTAAGGCTGGTGCTGATGACCAGAATCTTTTTTGCCATTGTATAACCTCCCTGGAAAGTCCGAGGGGAAAGCGGGATCAGCCCTACCGGCATCTTCCTGGACATACTCCCCCCTCACAGACTGCGGCTTGACTTTCCAGCCGCCCTGTGATACCCTAATGATAACACCTAAAGCTAACTTTAGGTCAAGATGTTTTTGAGAGTTTTGAAAATTTTTTTGCGGGAGGCTGCCATGTATACAATAGGCCAGGTGTCGGAGCTGTTCGGGGTACCCATATCCACTCTGCGGTATTATGACAGGGAGGGGCTTTTCCCCGGCCTTGAGCGCACCTCGGGGATACGCCGTTTTGGGGAGCGGGAGCTGGAGGCCCTGCGGGTCATCGAGTGCCTGAAGCGTTCCGGTATGGAGATAAAGGATATAAAGCAGTTCATGCTCTGGTGCGCCCAGGGCAAGGAGACCTATCCGGAGCGGCTGGAGCTGTTCCGGCGGCAGAAGGCAGCGGTAGAGGCCGAGCTTCACCAGCTGGAAAGGACCCTGGACATGCTGCGCTTCAAATGCTGGTACTATGAGCAGGCCCTGGCCCAGGGCGGCGAAGAGGGCATTATCGACCTGCTGCCGGAGGAGATAAAGGGGGCCTATGACCGGGCCCACCGGGACTGATGCAGAGGAAGACTGGAGGAGAAGAAGATGCTGAGGCTTATAACCGGCAAGGCGGGCACCGGCAAGACCGCCGCCATAATTGAGGAGATAAGGCAGGCCGTGGAGAAAAGGCAGGGCTCCAGGCTGCTGATAGTCCCGGAGCAGTACAGCCACGAGGCGGAGCGGGAGTTGTGCCTGCGCTGCGGCGACAGCCTCTCCCTTTACGGGGAGGTGTTCAGCTTCACGGGCCTGGCCCGGCGCATGGCTGGCCGGGTTGGAGGCAGCGGCAAGCCCTATCTGGACAAGGGCGGGCGGCTTTTGTGCATGGCCCTGGCGCTCAGGGACATAGGCCCCCGGCTGAAAGTCTATTCCTCCGCCGACCGGCGGCCGGAACTCCAGGACATGCTGCTGCGGGAGCTGGACGAACTTAAGAGCGCCTCCATAGGCTCGCAGCAGCTTCTCGCTGCTGCGGAGGAGTGCGAGGGCGCCCTTGGAGATAAGCTCCGGGACATGGCCCTGGTGCTGGAGGCTTACGACGCCGTAGTGAGCCGGGGCCACGCCGACCCGGCGGACCGGCTCACGGAGCTGGCCGGGCAAATAGAGGAAAGCGACATGGACGAAAACACCTGGGTCTATGTGGACGGCTTTACCGACTTTACCCGCCAGGAGCTGGAGCTGCTTATGGCTCTTATGAAAAAGGGCGTACAGCTCACCGTGTGTTTGACTGTGGACAGCTTGGAGGGTGAGGATGAGATATACGAGCTGTCCCGCCGCTCCGGACGCTTCCTGCTGAGGCAGGCCCGGGATCTGGGCCTGAACAGCTCGGTGGAGCAGCTGGAGGGAGACGGGGGAAAGGCGGCGGCTTTAAGCTTTTTCAGCGACAATATGTTTTCCTTTGCCCGGACGCAGTTCACCGGGGACACGGGGGCCCTGGAGCTGTACAGGGGGGAGAATATCTCCGCCGAGTGCGAGCTGGCGGCCTCCAAGGCTCTGGAGCTGGTGCGCTGCAGGGGCTGCCGCTGGAGGGATATCTCCATCCTGGTCCGGGGCTTTGAGGACTACCGGGGCAGTCTGGAGAGCGCCTTCCGCCATTACGGGGTTCCTCTGTATACCGTCCGGAAAAGCGAAGTGCTGTCCCGCCCACTGGCGGCGCTTATCAGCGGAGTTTTTGATATACATCGCTCCGGCTGGGCTGTGGACGAGGTGGCAACTTATCTGCGCACCGGCCTCACCGGCCTGGATAGGGACGGCTGCGATCTCTTGGAGAGCTACATCTTCAAATGGCAGCTGAGGGCTCCGGCCTGGGAGCGCAGCCGCAGCTGGCGGCAGCACCCGGACGGCTACGGCATGGAATACGACCGGTGGGCGGAGGAGCGGCTGGAGCAAATAAACGCTGCCCGCCGCTTTATAAGCCGTCCCCTGCTGAACTACTATCAGGCGGCCTCCCAGGCGGAGACGGCTCTGGACCAGAGCCGCGCCTTTGCCAGTCTGCTGGAGGAGCTGAGGCTGGGTGAGACTTTGGAACGGCGCTCCGGAAAGCTTGTGGAGGAAGGCCGGGAGGAGCTGGCGGCGGAATACCGGCAGCTCTGGGATATAAGCGTGTCGGCTCTGGAGCAGTTTGCCGCCATATTGGGGGATAGCCCCATGGACATGGAGGAGTTCGGAAAGCTCTTTGTGCTGATGCTCTCCAAGTATGATATCGGCACCATTCCCGTATCCCTGGACCGGGTCAGCGCCGGGGATTTTGACCGCAACCGCCGCCGCAGCCTGAAGCACCTCATTGTGCTGGGGGCCTCGGACCAGAGGCTGCCCTACGTGCAGGAGGCGGCGGGCATCTTCTCTCAGGATGAGCGTCAGCGGCTGCTGGAGCTGGAGCTGGACCTGGGCGGCGGCGGAGAGGGGGAGCTTTGGCGGGAATTTTCCCTCATATATAACGGCCTTAGCCTGCCCTCGGAGAGCCTGCTGCTCAGCTGTCCTCTGACCGACGGGGAGGGAGGCGAGCTGCGAGCGGCCTTTGTCTTTAATCGGGCGAAGGCAATATTCGGCCTGGAGGAAAAAAGAGTGGACCTGGGCCGAGTGCGGAGAGCGGCGGAGGGCCCGGCCCTGAGCCTGGCGGCAGCCGCTATAAAGGGCGGCGACAGCCTGGCGCAGGCTGCGGCGGAGTACTTCCGGCAGCGGCAGCCTGAGCGTATGGCCAGACTGGAATCTGCGGCGAGACTGGGCCGGGGCCGCCTGTCCCCCGCCATGGTGGAGAAGCTCTACGGCAAACGCCTGCGGCTCAGCGCCTCACGGATAGACAAGTTTGCCGGCTGCAAATTCGCATATTTCTGCCAGTACGGCCTGAGGGCAAAGCCCAATAGGCCCGCCAGCTTCAGCCCTCCGGAGATAGGCAGCTTCATGCACTATGTGCTGGAGAACACCGCCAGGGAGGTGAAGGCTCTGGGGGGCTTCAAGGCTGTGGACCGGGAGAAGCTGCGGGAACTGTGCGATAAATACATAGAGAGGTTTATAACGGAGGAGCTGGAGGATTTCCAGGAGAAGTCCAGCCGCTTCATATATCTATTCAGGAGATTGAAAAAGGACGTGTACCAGGTAGTGGAGGACATGGCGGCGGAGCTGCGCCGTTCGGACTTTGCGCCGCTGGATTTCGAGCTGGACTTCTCCGATGCAAATGAATTTCCCCCCATAGAGCTGGGGGAGGGGGAGGACCGCCTGACTCTCAGCGGCATAGCCGACCGGGTGGACGGCTGGTTACATGATGGAAAGCTGTATCTGCGGGTAGTGGACTACAAGACCGGGAAGAAAAAGTTCAGCCTCTCCGATGTCTGGTACGGCATGGGACTGCAGATGCTGCTGTATCTTTTCGCACTGGAGCGGGACGGAAGGCGGCGTTACGGTTATGAGATAGTCCCCGCCGGAGTAATGTACATACCGGCCCGTAACGCCATTTTGAGCCTGGGCCGAGCCCCGGAGACCGGGGAGGCGGAGGCCAAGCGTTTGGAGGAGGTACGGCGCAGCGGCCTGGTGCTGGATGATATGGAGCTGCTGGAAGCCTGGGAACAGGGGAAAGACAAGAGCTATATCCCGGTGAAGTTCCGCTCCGGCAAGCCCACGGCGGAGGCTCTGGCCTCTCTGGAACGCATGGGCATACTGCGCCGGCACATAGCCCGGACGCTCCGGGGTATGGCAAAACAGCTGCGCCAGGGCAATATAGCTGCCGACCCCTATTACCGCAGCCAGCAGGAGAACGCCTGCATCAACTGCGACTATTACGACGCCTGCCATTTCTCCCAGGGAGAAAACGGGGAGAGCTGCCGCTACATGCCCAAGCTCTCCGGGGAAAAGCTCTGGGCGCTGCTGGAAGGAGGAAAAGAAGATGAGTGAATTCAAAGCCACGCCCGCCCAGGCCGAGGCCATAGAGGCCAGGGGAGGCGCCCTGCTGGTGTCCGCAGGAGCGGGCAGCGGCAAGACCAGGGTCCTCACAGAAAGGCTCATGAGCCGTATTTGCGACAGCAAGGAGCCTATGGACCTGGACAGCTTTCTCATAATAACCTTTACCAGGGCTGCTGCCGGAGAACTTCGGGGCAGGATAATGGAGGAGCTGGGTGAGAGGCTGGCCAAGGAGCCGGGGAACCGTCGGCTGCGCCGTCAAAACGCCCTCTGCTCCAGAGCTCAGATAGGCACCATCCACAGCTTCTGCGCCTCACTGCTGAGAGAGAACTGCCAGCTGCTGGGTCTGAGCCCCGACTTCAGGATAGTGGACGAGGAGCGCTCCGAGACCATGAAGGAAGCGGCCCTGGAGCGAGTGCTGGAGAAACGGTACGCCAAGGCCCAGGACTTTCCCGGCTTTCTCAGCCTGGCGGACACGGTAGGGGCGGGCCGCTCCGACGAGCGGCTGGCGGCGCTGGTGCTGAGCCTACACAGCCGTATGCAGTGCCATGCACGACCTGAAAAATGGGCCAGGGAGCAGGTGGCGGCGCTGAAGGCCCCGGCAGGGGATGCGGGAGACACGCCCTGGGGCCGGGAGATTTTGGAGCAGGTTGGAAATATTGCCGCCTACTGGGCCGGAGAGATGGAACGGCTCATAAGGCTGATGGCTCCGGATGCGAAGATAAGAGCCGCCTATATGGAGAGCTTCAGCCGCACGGCGGAGGACATAAGGGAGCTGTGCCGCAGCCTGAGCCTGGGCTGGGACAGGGCCAGAGACTGTCTGCCGGTGAGCTTTAACCGGCTCAAGGGCCTGAGAGATTGCTCAAATCCCCTTATGCCCTCCATGCTGAAGGAGCGGCGGGAGGCATGCAAGAAAGCCATGAAGTCCATTGAAGAGCTGTTGTATGCCCCCTCGGAGCAGCTCCTCCGGGAGCTGGCCCGGACGGCTCCGGCCATGGAGGCCCTGCTGGAGCTGACATTGGACTTCGACCGGGAGTTTGAAAAGGACAAGCGCCAGCGATCTCTGGTGGACTACTCGGATCTGGAACACTATGCCGCCCGGCTCCTCAGCGGCGAGGACGGGCAGCCTACGGACCTGGCCCGGCAGTTGTCCCGGCGTTACGGGGAGATAATGGTGGACGAGTATCAGGATGTGAGCCGGGTACAGGATGCCATATTCCGAGCCGTATCCAGGGAAGGAAAAAACCTGTTCATGGTGGGAGACGTGAAGCAGTCCATATACCGTTTCCGCCTGGCGGACCCCAAAATATTTACCGAGAAGTACCTGGGCTACGCCCAGGGTCCCGCCCTGCCGGGGCAGCCCAGGAGGATACTGCTTAGCGAGAATTTCCGCTCCCGCCGGGAGATACTGGAGGGGGCCAACGCCGTTTTCGGCCTGTGTATGTCCCGACGGCTGGGAGATGTGGACTATGATGCGGCTGCGGCCCTGAAGTACGGCGCAAGCTATACCGGCAGCGTGCCGCCGCCGGAGCTTGTTTTGCTGGATGTAGAGGACGAGGGGGAGGAGGACAGTCCGGACAAGACCGACCGGGAGGCCGCCTATGTGGCGGAAAAGATACGGGAGCTGATAGAGGGCGGCTGCACGGTATCCGACAGAAACGGGCCAAGGGCGCTGAATTACGGGGACATTGCCATACTCCTTCGCTCGGCCAATGCGGTGGGTACAGTCTATCGCAGGGTCTTCATGGAGCGGGGCATACCGGTCTCCGCCGCCCAGGGGGGAGACTACTTTGATTCCCTGGAGGTGTCTACACTGACGTCCCTGTTAGCGGTGCTGGACAATCCCCACCAGGACGTGCCCCTTATCGCCGTACTCCGCTCCCCGGCCTTTGCCTTTACTCCCGACGAGCTGGTGGAGATACGCAGCGCCGGCAGACAGGGGGACTTCTATACCGCCCTGAGAGCCGCCGGGGAGAAAAACGATAAATGCCGGGCATTTCTGGAGCTGCTGGAGCAGCTGCGGGACCTGGCGGCGGACATGTCCATGGCTGAGCTGAGCTGGCTGCTGCTGTCAAAACTGGATCTGCTGGCCCTGTGCAGCGCCATGGAGGATGGAGAACGCCGGCGGGAGCGGCTCATGGCCTTTATTACCCTGGCGGAGAGGTATGAGAGCAGCGGCTACAGGGGCCTGCACCGCTTTGTGCTGTGGCTGAGAAAGCTCGGCGAAAAGGGCCTGGAGCCGGCGCTGGGGACCGGGGAGAGCTCGGCTGTGCAGATAATGAGTATACACAAGTCCAAGGGTCTGGAGTTTCCGGTAGTGTTCCTCTGCGACACGGCCAGACGCTTTAACAAGCAGGACAGCCGGGACACGGTGCTGGTGCATCCGGAGCTGGGCCTGGGGCCGAAGCTCACGGATACGGAGCGACGTGTGGAATATCCCACCCTGGCCAGAAACGCCATAAAGCTGCGCCTGGAGCGGGAGACTCTCTCAGAGGAGCTGCGCCTTTTGTACGTAGCCATGACCAGGGCCAAGGAGCGGCTGTTTATTACCGCCGCCATGAAGAGACCCAAGGATGCCGTGGCAAAGGCTAAAAGCCTGGTGACCAGACCCATGGCTCCGGAACTGCTGGGGCAGGCGGGGGCCATGGTGAACTGGCTCATATATGCCGCCTTGGCGGATGGGGGAAAGCGTCTGAGCCTGAGCCTGCCGGGGCAGGAGCTCGGGGAGGCTGAAAAGCTTCAAAAGCAGGAGGAGGCGCCGGCGGCGGACCCGGCGGAGCTCAAGGAGCTGGAGCGGGAGCTGAACTTTGTCTATCCCTATTCGGCGGCGGAGGAGCTGCCGTCCAAGGTCACTGCAACAGAGATGAAGGGCCGCTGGGAGCGGGACGCCGAGGCGGTGGACTTGACGGAAAAGCCCTCCGGCATCTTTCGCATGCCGGACTTTACCGGAGCGGAGCGGCCTCTCACCGGGGCGGAAAAGGGCGTGGCCACCCATTTGCTGCTGCAATACATGGACTTTTCCCGCAGCGGCAGCCTGGAGGAGATAGAGGCCGAGGCTCAGCGGCTGCAGAACCAGGGCTTCCTCTCTCTTCGGGAGGCCCGGGCCGTGGATATAAAAGCGGTAAAGAAGCTCTTCGACTCCCCCCTGGGACAGAGAATGAAAGACTGCAAAGAGCTCTACAGAGAGTTTAAATTTTCCCTGCTGTGGGATGCGGGGGAGATTTTCGGCAAAGCCGCCGGAGAGCAGCTGCTGCTCCAGGGAGTGGTGGACTGCTGCCTGGAGGAAGAGGACGGGCTTGTGCTTATAGACTACAAGACCGACCGGGTAAGGACGGCGGAGGAGATCGCAAAGCGCAGCGCCTTTTATAGGGGCCAGCTGCTGAGCTATGCCGCCGCAATGGAGCGTATCCGGGGCAAGAAGGTAAAGCAGCGCCTGCTTTATTTTATCTCGCCGGGGAAGACGGTGGAGATAAAATGATTTTTTCAAAAAGGCTTGCAATACCGGGTACGCTGTGATACAATTCTCTTTGCGTCTTGTAACTATGCTTTTGCACAATCAAGATAGCCTTAGATGAGGAGATAAGCCCAATGAAGGAAGGAATCCATCCCAAATACGAGCAGACCACCATCAGATGCGCCTGCGGCGCCGTCATCGAGACCGGCTCCACCAAGAAGAACATCACCGTTGAAATCTGCTCCAAGTGCCACCCCTTCTACACCGGCAAGCAGAAGCTGGTTGACACCAGCGGCCGCGTTGATAAGTTCAACAAGAAGTACGGCATCAAGTGATTATGATATGAAAAAGCCCCGTCCGTCGGACGGGGCTTTTTCATTATTTTGTAGAGACATGTGTTTATTCGGCCGGACCTCAGAAACTCATGCGGACACGGGAGGCTGGGTGGCTTTCTTTGCTCCCAGATACTGGATGAGCACGATAACTGCCATAAGGGCGATACCGATAACGTCGGTGACAAAGCCCGGATCCATCATCATGAGGCCCGCCACGCATATGGCGATGCGGGCGGCCCAGTTGAGCTTCCGGTAGAGGTAGCCGTTCATGGCGGCGGCCACGCCGAAGATGCCCAAGAGTGAGGTGATGATTATCTGGATTACTCCCAGGGGTGTGACGTCGATAAGGAGCATTGCGGGATTGAGGCAGAAAATATAGGGCACGACAAAGGCTCCTATAGCCAGCTTCGTGGCATTTATACCGGTTTTCATGGGGTTGGACTTGGCAATGGCGGAGCCGGCATAGGCGGCCAGAGCCACAGGGGGAGTAATATCGGCCACGATACCGAAGTAGAACACGAAGAAGTGGGCCGCCATCTTGGGCACGCCGATGGTGATGAGGATGGGGGCGCAGGTAGAGGCCATGATGCAGTAGTTGGCGGTGGTGGGCACGCCCATGCCCAGGATGATGCAGCAGACCATGGTGAGGAACAGAGCCACCATCATGGGGTCTACCAGGGGTACGGCGTTGCTGGCGGCAATGACGGCGCCGATGAGCTTGGAAGCAAGACCAGTGGCGGTGATGCAGCCGGCTATAACGCCTGCCATGGCGCAGGCCACAGCAACGGTAATGGTGCCCTTTCCGCCGGCCTCCAGGGCCTCCATGATCTTAGTCAGGGTGATACGGTTATCCTTGTCAAAGAGGCTGACCACGATGGCGCAGAGGATGGCGATGGTGGCGGAGAACTGCATGGTGCGGGTGTTGGTAGTGACCAGGGCCACCAGAACTATCAGGGGCAGCAGGAGGTAGAGCTTGGTCATCAGCTTGCCCAGGACGGGCAGCTCGGCCTTGTCTATGCCCTTGAGGCCGAGCTTTTTGGCCTCAAGATGCACGGCTATAAAAATGCCGGTAAAGTAGAGGACGGCAGGGAGAATGGCCCTGAGAGCCACTTCCGCATAGGTGACGTTCATGTACTCGGCCATGAGGAAGGCGGCGGCGCCCATGATGGGGGGCAGTATCTGGCCGCCGGTGGAGGCTGCCGCCTCCACAGCTCCGGCAAACTCGCCCTTGTAGCCGGTCTTTTTCATCATGGGGATAGTGACGGAACCGGTGGTGACGGTGTTGCCCACTGAGGAGCCGGAGACCATGCCGCACAGGGCGGAGGAGATAACGGCCACCTTGGCCGGGCCGCCGGAGAAGCGTCCCACCAGGGAGTTGGCCAGGTCGATAAAGAAGGCGGCGATGCCGGTGCGCTCAAGGAAGGCTCCGAAGATGATGAACACCACTATGTACTTGGCGCAGACCTGCACCGGGGTGCCCATGATACCGCTGGTGGTGAAGAAGAGGGTGTAGAGCACCCGCTTCATGCCTATGCCGGTGGAGAAGGTGTAGATAAGCAGCACGCCGGCCACACAGAGAATGGGGATACCCACGCAGCGGCGGCACAGCTCCATGATGCACAGCAGGCCCACGACGCCGACAGTTACCTGGAACCAGGTCATTTTTGAGGCGCTGGTGAGTACCTTTACCAGGGCGTCGTAGCTGACACAGTAATACATAAAGCAGGCGGCGCCGATTATCATAAAGACGAAGTCATACCAGGGGATATAATTGTGGCGCACGTGGTGCTTGCTGGCGGGGTAGGTGAGATAACCCATGACTACCACCAAAGCCAGGAAAGCGGTGAGACGCTTTTCCAGAGCGGCCACGCTGAAGAGAGTGGAGTAGATGC
Organism: uncultured Oscillospiraceae bacterium; assembly: GCA_944387735.1. Lineage (GTDB taxonomy): Bacteria > Bacillota > Clostridia > Oscillospirales > Oscillospiraceae > Limivicinus. The sequence continues at coordinate 21,785 of CALXGF010000068.1, read as the reverse complement.
AGTAGAGAGAGAAGAGCACCATGACGCCCCGGATAATGAGAGCAGGCTTGCCCTCCCAAATCCTGGTGTTGGACTCCTTGTCGTACTTACGCATCAGCTTTTCTACGTCTTCGGCAGTGCCAACTTCTATGGTCTCTTCCACTTGGGTATCATGCTTGTGAAATACGGACATTCACTTTGCTCCTTTCGCTTGGGTTATACTATATATAAATATAATTCTGCACTAAAGCAGAGGAAAAATCAAGTTCAAAATGGAGGATATGTATCAAGAGAGCGTAAAGATTAGGAAATAAACAAAGGAAACGGTTGAATTCTGACTCAAAAATAAGGGCCCTAAATGACTTGAAAAGCTACGGCGCCTAAAAAGCGCCGTAGCTTTTTAACCGCTAAATCTCAGACGGCAGACGCAGCTTACTTGACGGAAGCTACCTCAATGCCCTTCTCGGAGAAGTACTTGGCGGCGCCGGGGTGGTAGGGCACGTCGGTAATGCTGGAGGCAAAGGCCAGGTCAAGCTCGGCGGCCTTGCCGTGCTGGAGCTGATCCACGTTGTCGAAGATGGTGGACACGAAGGTGTAGACCGCATCCTCGGAGACGTCGTCACGGGCCAGGATAACGGCGGCGATAGCCACGGTCTGAGCATCCTCAGGCATACCGTAGGTGTCGGCGGTAACGGTGTACTTGCTGTAGTAGGGAGACTTGGCGATGAGCTGGTCAATGTGCTCGTCATCAATGCTCACCAGGTAGACCTGGCCGCCGGTGGAGAGGTCGGTGATGGCGGTGGTGGGAGCGCCGGCCACGATGAAGGCGGCGTCGATCTTACCGTCCTTCAGGCTCTCGGCGCTGTCGCCGAAGCTCTGGTAAACGGGGTTGATGTCGGCCTCGGTCATGCCGTAGACACCCAGAACGTCGATGGCGTTATAGTAGACGCCGGAGCCCAGAGCGCCGATGGAAACGCTCTTGCCGCGCAGATCTTCAACGGTCTTGATGTCGGGGTTCATGGTGACGATCTGAACCTGCTCCATATACAGAGAAGCTACAACAGAGAAGCTGGTGACGGCGCCGGTCTCGTCAAAGAGGTTGGTGCCGGCATAGGCGTAGCTCATAACGGCGGACTGGCAGAAGCCAAGCTGATAAGAGCCTGCATCCATATCCTCAATGTTGGCCTGGGAGCCGTTGCTGGTGACGGCGGTGACGGAAAGGTCGGTGTTGGCGGAAACATACTGGGCGATAACGCTGCCGAAACCGTAGTATGTACCCGTCTCACCGCCGGTGGTGAAAGTCAGTGCTTCTCCCTTGCTGCCGCCTCCGCAGGCGCACAGGGCAAATACCATGCACAGAAGTGCAACGATTGCAATGATCTTTTTCATACTTGACCTCCTGATTTAGTCTCCCTAGAGAAACAAAAAATTTAATGGGCATAACACAAATTGCTCTTGCATTACGCTTTATCTGCGTTTATAATACAACCGAAAGTTGAGAAAAGCAATAGTTTTTTTGAAAGCCGGCAACAGTTTTTTCATACATTTGCATAAGTAACAGAAAACCAAGGAAATATATAGGCTGTATTGTGCACAATGCAAGAAAATTTTTAGCGACATTCAGGGCTTGACAAAAAAATAACGGCAAATATTGGAATTGGCTTTCGGGGAGCTCAGGGTCCCCCGCAGCCGGATAAGCGGAGAAAGGGCAAATGGATTTTTCACTGTTAAAAAGTTTTATTGCTGTGGCCGACGAGAAGAGTATATCTGTAGCGGCGCAGCACTTGTTTATCTCTCAGCAATCTCTCTCCAAGCAGATAGCCAAGCTGGAGGAGGAGCTGGGCACTCAGCTCTTTGTGCGCAGCCGCCCCCTGGGCCTCACCAGGGACGGGATGCAATTTTTACGGGTAGCCAAGGAGATACTGCATTTAAAACAGCAGTATGAGGAGAACACCAACCGGGGCAGCGCCGGCAGCCAGTATATACACATGGGTATTGAGCACACGGTGGCCAGGGCGGTGTTGCCCTATGTATTGCCGGCGTATCTCCGGGGCCATCCTGACACCTACGTGAAGTTGAACGAGGCTTCCCCGGAAGTGCTGCAAAAGGCGGTGACTCACGACGGTGTGGACCTGGTCATAGGCTCCATTACCAGCACGCCGGAGAGCTATGAGACGGTTGAGCTGTGCAAAAAGGAACAGCTGCTGGTGGTGCCAAAGAGCATAATGAAAAGCCTTGCCGGAGAGGACTGCGGTTCCGTGGCGGAGGGCTTTGCCCAGTGCGCCGACCTGAGATATTTTGAAAAGGCGCCGTTTATAAAGATACCGCCCCAGTCCTCCGGAGGACGGACTCTGGCCAGCTATCTCAAGTATTACGATATAAGTCCCCGCTTTATCTGCGAGCTGACCAATATGGAGAACGCCTTCCAGCTGGCAAACAGCGGCCTGGGGGTGTTCATATACCCGCGCATCTTCTGGGACCTGGTGGGCAGGGAGCTGCAAAACGACTATCTGAAGAACATCTATGTGTTCCCTCTGCCCTATCTGCCGGATATCGACAGGGTCTGCGCCTACTTCCACAAGGAGAGAGTACTTCACGGCGGCACCCAGGAGCTGCTGGACAGTTTCAAAAAGTTTTTTGCCGACTACACTAAGGGTTCGCTGGATGCCTGGGCAAACAAGTGAGTTTTTAGACAGGTAAACGTCGGGAAAATAAAAGATCTGCCGTATACGGAGTCTTTCCGTATACGGCAGATTTTTGAGGATAATCGGATAAATTATTTCAGATCAAAATTTTTTTCGTAGGCGGCTATAACGGCCTCCATGACTGCGCTGCGAAAGCCGCTTTTTTCCAGGACTCTCACTCCCTGAATGGTGGTGCCCCCGGGGGAGCATACGGCGTCCTTAAGTTCTCCGGGATGCTTTCCGCTTTCCAGCGCCAGGGCCGCCGAGCCCAGGAGCATCTGGGCGGCCAGCTCCACAGCGGCGGAGCGGGGCAGCCCGCAGGCCACTCCCCCGTCAGCCAGAGCCTCGATAAACAGGTCGGCAAAGGCCGGGCCGCAGCCTGAGACGGAGGACCCGGCGTCTATGAGCCGCTCCTCCAGACGGGTAAAGCGTCCGGCGCCGGACATGAGCTCCAGAAATTCTTTCAGCCGCTCCTCCGGGACATCGGGGCCGGGGGCATAGAGTATCATGCCCTTGCCTATGGAAGCGGGGGTATTGGGCATAATGCGTATCACCGGCCAGGCGTCCCCGGCGAGCTGCCGGACTTTTTCTATAGAGGTTCCGGCTGCCATGCTTACAAGCACGAAGGGGCTTTTTCTCCCGGCCAGCGCCGGCGCCAGCTCCGCCAGTACCCCGGGGAGCGCCTGGGGTTTGACTGCCAGGAAAATATAGTCGGCCCGAGCGGCGACGGAGAAATTGTCCGAGACCACGGCCCCCAGCTCCGCCGCCAGCTTTTCCGCCTTTTCACGGCTGCGGTTTGCCAGCAGCAGGGAAGAACCGGGCACCCTCGCCGCAGCGGCCCTGGCCAGGGCGCCGCCCATGTTGCCCACGCCTATAAATCCCAATACGGCCATGTTTATTCCTCCCTTCCGTTTTTGACGACTTTCCGCTCCACATACTGTGGAGAAGCGTTGATGCACATGAATATGCGCCCCACATATTCTCCCACCAGGCCAAGCACCAGCAGTATGATGCCGCCCAGGATAAGCAGCAGAGCGGTGGTTGAGCTCCAGCCCATAGGGGCCATGTGTACGGTAAAGTATCTAATAACGATTATTATGGCGTAGATAAAGCCTATAAATGCGGTGAGACAGCCCAGGTAGCTGGCCAGGCGCAGGGGCTTTATGGAGAAGGAGGTGAAGCCGTTCATCCACAGGTTCAGCAGCTTGCCCAGGGTATAGCCGGAGCTGCCCTCCCGGCGCTGCCGGTGGTTTACAGGCACATTACAGATGTTTTTGGTTGAGCGCAGCACCAGGCCCATCACATAGGGGAAGCAATGCTCATAGCGGAGCATCTCGTCTATAATGAAGCGTTGGGCGGCAAAATAGCTGGTAAGGGAGAGATTTTTGGGCTTGCCCAGCATTATTTCCGTCATCTTGCCGTTGAGCCAGCTGCCGAAATTGCGGAAAAAGCTGTGCTGCTTGTGGTGGCCGTAGGAGGCGTAGACCACGTCGTAGCCCTCCTCCAGCTTGCTCAGAAGCTTCCCCACTTCATCGGCCGGGGTCTGGCCGTCGTCATCTAGACAGACTATATAGTCTCCGCCGCAATGGCGGAGGCCCGCCATGATGGCGGCGTGCTGGCCGAAGTTTTTGGCCAGGTCAACTGCAATAATGCGTCTGTCCAACCGGGCGAGGCCCTCTATAACGGAGAAGGTGCCGTCCGGGGAGCAGTCGTTCACCAGGACTATCTCATGGCCATAGTCCGGCAGGTCCTCCATAGCGGAGTTTATCTCCGCCACTACTGAGGAGATAGTGGACGCAGAGCGGTAGCAGGGTATAACAAAGGACACAAGTTTCATAGGAAAACACCCAGTCAGTTCAAATCAAAGTCAAGCTTGCTCAGGATGTCCTGCATTTCTTCCATAGTTTCGGTGGCCAGGATATAGAAGCCGTAGCGGGTGGAACTGTCGCTTATCTCCCGACCGTCCAGGGGAAGAATATCGCTTATGCGGTATATAGCCTGGGGATGATTGCGGCGGATAAGCTCCAGGTCGTCCAGGTCCCGCTGATTGAATATAAAGCGTATGGCGGAGATACGAGGCGGCTGCTTGGGCCTCAGATCCGGGGCTTTGCCGCAGGATACGTCAACGCAGGCTCCCACGAAGTCCACGCCCCGGCTGATGTATACCAGGTCTGAGCCGATGCAGTCCCCCCCCATACGGCCGCCGCACTCTATGATACGGATTTTCCCGTTCTCGTCTATTTTCAGCTCCGTGTGGGAGGCGCCGAAGCGGATACCCAAGCAGTCCAGAACTCTGGGAACCAGGTCCTGTATTTGGCCGAGAAGGTCCTCCGTCATATGCAGGGGGGGCTGAAGGTGCCCGGTCTCCACAAATAGGGGGGCGCCGGTGGTAAATTTCTCTGTGCAGGCCAGGAAGTGATGCTCGCCTTGCCAGGATAGGTACTCTATGCTGTATTCCCTGCCGGGGGCAAATTCCTCCACCAGAGCTTTCTTTTCAAAGGAGTGGCCCATGGCCTTCTCTATGGCTGAGGGCAGCTGGGAGGGCTCCGTCACCTTGAAGACGCCCCGGCTGCCGGAGCGGTCCGTGGGCTTGACGATGACGGGGTAAGCGAGCTTTAGGGCCTCCGCCTCCACAGGAGAAGATACCAGGCGGCTTTTGCAGGAGGGCAGCCCCGCCTTTTCAAAGGCCAGGCGCATGAGGTGCTTGTTGGTGGCTGCCATGGCGCTTTCCATACCGTTGCCGGTAAGGCCCAGCTCCTGGGCGATGTAGTTTACGGTTATGGCGGCCAGGTCCGAGCCAATGGAGACCACGCCCGCCGGGGAGAGCATACGGCAGATGTTCAGAATCCTGTCCGTCTCCACTATGCTGATAGGATAGAAATAATCTGCGCTGCGTTCCCCCAGGTCGCCGCTCTGCCAGGCGAAGACATGGGTGGCGTAGCCCATGGCCTTAGCGGAGAGAATGAGGGGATTCTGAAATTCGTTTGCGCCGATTATTATTATATTTTTTTTCTTGTTGTCCATGGCGGCTCCAATCACAGGGTGAATATGATAATGCCCAGGAGTATCAGGAAGAGAGCGAAAAGCTTGCGGCGGCCCACCTTTTCCTTAAAGATAGTGACGCCGAAGATGGTGACAAAGATATAGGAGCTGCTCTCAAAGGCGGGACTCATGCTGAGGGGCAGCTTTTTGTAGGCCAGCATGGTCAGCAGGGTGCTGGAGAAGAACATGCCGTAGGCCAGGATGACAGGGAGATTCAGGTATTCCCGGATAAAGCTCTTATGCTCTGTGAGGGAAGCTTTTTTCAAAACCGTCTGAGACACGGAGGAGACAAAGACGCTGAAAAAGCCGATAAACAGATATGGCAGCATTTCCCTTGTCATGGCTGCGCCTCCCCGTCTTTCTCAGGCTGTACGAAGAGTATTACCCCGGCCACGGCCAGGGCGCAGCCTATGAGCTGATTGAGCTGTATTTGCTCTTTGAAGAGCAGGGCGCCGAAGACCATGCTCCACACCAGGGTCACCGCCTTGTTGGCGAAAGCCACGGTGAGGGGAAGACGCTTGAGTATCTGCTGCCAGCCAAGGGCGTAGATGACCAGGATACAGAACATTCCCCCATAGTACAGGCAGAATTTAAAACTGAGAAAATCCTCCGCCGCCGCCAGCTTGGAGAGCACCGAGGACAGGGAATAGAACAGCAGCAGCAGATGCAGGGCGATAAATACCTTCTTGTTGGATTTTTCCATGTTCAGCTCTCACTGTCCTTTTTTACCACCTGTCGCTCCACAAACTGGGGGGAGGCGTTGATGCACATGTATATGCGCCCGATATATTCACCGATAAGGCCCAGGACCACCAGGATTATGCCTCCCAGCACCAGCTGCAGGGCCATGGTGGAGCTCCAGCCGGCGGGGACGCTGCTGTCGATGAAATGTTTTATTACAATGACCAGAGCATAGATAAAGCCCAGGAAGGCGGTGAAGACTCCGGCGTAGGTAGCCAGGCGCAGGGGCTTGACGGAAAAGGAGGTGAAGCCGTTCATCCACAGGCTGAGGAGCTTGCCGATAGTGTAGCCGGACTCCCCCTGCTGCCTTTGCCGGTGGTTCACCGGCACGTTACAGATCCTGCGGGTGGAGCGGAGCACAAGCCCGTCCACATAGGGAAAGCAGTGCTTGTAGTTAAGCATCTCATCAATAATAAAGCGCTTGGCCGCCAGATAGCTGGGGATGGACAGGTCCTTGGGCTTGCCCAGCATTATCTCCGTCATTTTGTTGTTTATGCGGGTGCCCCAGTTGCGGAACCTGGAGTGCTGTTTATGCTCGTAGGAGGCGTAGACCACGTCGTAGCCCTCCTCCAGCTTGCTGAGGAGCTTGCCCACCTCGTCGGCAGGGGTCTGTCCGTCGTCGTCCAGGCAGACCACGATATCCCCGCGGCAGTGATGAAAGCCCGCCATCAGGGCGCCGTGCTGGCCGAAGTTTCGGGTCAGGTCAACGGCGGTTATGCGCCCGTCCTTTTCCGCCAGGGCGGAGAGGACGGAAAAGGTGTCGTCCGGGGAGCAGTCGTTTACCAGGACTATCTCGTAGTCGTACTGGGGGAGGGAGGGCATGGTCCTCTCTATCTCGTCCACAACTGAACCTATGGTATTCTGCGAGCAATAGCAGGGTATTACAAAAGATACAAGTTTCAAGTCTCTCCCTCCTCGTTAATAATGGCCATAAAGCTGAGGTCCCGGTATTTCCCGTCCAGCTTTACCATATCCTTAAAGACTCCCTCGGTAACGAAGCCGGCCTTCTCATAGCTGCGCCGGGCAATGTCGTTGCCGCCCAGCACCCTCAGACTTATCCGGTGCAGCTTCAGCACATCCAGGCCGAAGCGGACGAAGAGCTTTGCGGTCTCCGTACCCAGGCCCCTGCCAAGGCAGTCCTCTTCGCCGATGAAGATGCCGTATTCGGCGCTCTCGTTTTCCGGGTCAAGGTCCCGGAAATAGACGCTGCCGATGGGGCGGCGGCTGGGATTTTCCATGATGATGTATTGGATGACTTTGCCGGTGTCCACCCTGGTTTTGAGCCAGTTCTCATGGAGCTGGCGGGTAAAGGGCTGGCGGAAGATAAAGTGCCGGTACACCGAGGGCTTGTTGCGCCAGGCGACTATAAGGGGAGTGTCCTCCCTGGCGATAGGGCGAAGGGAGACCTTTTCCCCATTGATGACAGGCAGGTCGCAGGGGTCAAAAATGTTCATGGAATCCTCCTTATCAGGGATTAAGGCGCCGGTAAAGCTCCCCATAGCCCTCCATGGGGCCGTAGTACTCATAGTATTCAGAGGAGGGCACGGGGTCGCCGGGCCTGGACAGAATGTAGTCCATACCGTAGCCGTGGGTATTTTCCTCATAGATACCGCCGCAGATACCCACATTAGGCGGCACGTCTTTCATAAGGGCCAGGTCATAATCGCTGCCGTAGAGGCCAAGAGTGCAGCTCTCCTCTCCGAAGAGCTGAGAGTAATCAAGGCCGGTGGACTCGTCCGGATAGAAGCGGGGGTCGGAGGCCACATGGCTGTAGGCTTCCGGGGCCATGAGCACGCCGAAAAGCAGCACGGCGGCAAGGGCGGCTTTAAAGCCCCGGCCCTCCCGGTCCCAGCGCAGCAGCAGCCACAGACCGACGCAGTAGGCTATGGGGGCGAGAGTGCGGTAATCCCGCCAGTCGAAGACGAAATATATCATTATGACCAGGGCCAGGCAGCCGGCGGCGGAGATAAATACTCCGAAGTAATCCCAGCGCCATGTGAAGCTCAGCCTGCCGTCCTGTCTTTTAAGCAGGGTCTTTCCCAAGAGCAGGAGCAGCAAAAGCAGATAGAAATACCGGGCTGCGGCCTGGGGCGGGGAATTGTCCGAGCCGGGGTCCAGAAAATTTATGATATTGCCCCTGATGTTGAGCCACAGGCCCTGAAGCAGTTCGCCCAGGCTGCCGCTTTGCATCAGATTGTACAGCACATCCGGGTATGGGGCCACGAAAAGGGAAAAGCAATAGTTGAAGGCCAGAGTGCCCAGAGCGTAGAGAACCAGGCATATGAAGAGCTTCAGGCTCAGCCTGTTGTCGCAGAAAATGAGCATGGCGGGGAAGAACAAGGCTACGTTGCTCATACGCAGCAGCGTGCAGTAGAAGCCGCAGAGAAGCAGCAGAGGCAGAGTCCGGCGGGAGGGGGGCATAAGTCCCCGGCGCTCCTTTTCATAGCGCCATAGCAGGGCCATGTAGACGATTACGCAGGCATAGCAGGGCATCTCCATCATGGAGAGGTTAATATACCTCACCAGAGGGGGATAGAGCAGGGTGAACAGTCCCATGAGCAGCATTTCCCTGGAGCTGGGCCTGGCTATAAGGCACAGCAGGGCAAAGGCGGCGGAGAGCATTATCACTCCGGCGATGACCAGGGCGCTGTCGCTCATGGGGAAGAGCAGCACATACCACAGCCAGGCCGCCACCGGCGACAGGCCGTGGCTGCCCAGAGGCCCTATAGGGGCGACGTAGCCCACCAAATGCTCCGTGGAGCCGAAGTCAAAGCCCTGACAGCTTATGGAATACATGAGCCGCCAGTAATCCAGCTCGTCGTTAAAGACGGGCTTGGACAGGAACATGTTGTGGCCCGACAGCAGGGACAGCATGAGCATGATTATAAGAGGCGAGGCGACAAGGAACAGGGCGGCTAGGAGCCGCAGATATCCGTCTTTGCCCTTGGAGAGAGAAGCTCCGGCCTCAGCGCTCATTATAAAACTCCCTGACGGCATTTATAACGGCCTGCCTGTCCTGGTCGGCGAGCCCGAAGTACAGGGGCAGGCGCAGCAGTCTGTCGGATTGGGAGGTGGTATACAGGTCCTCCCCGTTAAAGCGGCCGAATCTCAAGCCGGCGGGGGCGGAGTGCAGCGGGACGTAGTGGAACACCGCCAGGATGTCCCGCTCCTTGAGATGCTTGATAAGGGCTGTGCGCTCTTCAAGGTCCTTGGCCTTGATATAGAACATATGGGCGTTGTGGACGCAGCCCTCCGGGACGGTGGGCAGCTCCAGCTTGCCGGACTGGGCCAGGGGCAGGAGAGCCTCCCGGTATTTGTTCCAGGTGTTGAGGCGGTTGTCGTTTATCTCGTCGGCCTTAAGGAGCTGGGCCCAGAGATAGGCGGCGTTGAGCTCGCTGGGCAGATAGCTGTCGCCGAAGTCCACCCAGGTATACTTGTCCACCTGGCCACGGAAGAACTTGGAGCGGTTGGTGCCTTTTTCCCGGAGTATTTCCGCCCGCTCGTTGTATTCCGGCCGGTTTATCAGCAGGGCTCCCCCCTCGCCCATGGAGTAGTTTTTGGTCTCATGGAAGGAGAAGCAGCCCATGTCGCCTATGGTGCCCAGAGCCCGGCCCTTGTAAGAGCTCATAACGCCCTGAGCGGCGTCCTCCACCACCTTCAGGCCGTGGCGGCGGGCGATATCCATGATGGCGTCCATCTCGCAGGCCACGCCGGCATAGTGCATGGGTACGATGACCTTGGTCCTGGGAGTGATGGCGGCCTCTATTTTAGTCTCGTCTATATTCATTGTGTCGGGGCGGATGTCCACGAACACCAGCCTGGCCCCGGCCAGCACAAAAGCGGTAGCTGTGCTGGAGAAGGTGAAGCTGGGGAGGATGACCTCGTCCCCAGGCCGGAGCTCGCACAGCAGGGCCGCCATATCCAGGGCGGTGGTGCCGCTGGTGGTGAGCAGCACCTTCTGGGCATGAAAACGCTGTTCCATCCAATGGCTGCATTTTTTCGTGAATTCCCCGTCTCCGCATATTTTGCGGTTGGCTATGGCCTGACGGATATACTCCAGCTCGTCGCCGGTGCAGGGAGGCACATTAAAAGGTATCATCATTAATCCCCCATAAAAGACATATTTTGTACAATTCGGAACATTCAATGTAATAACCAACATATTATACCACAGATTTCAGCAATTACAAGGCAAAAGATACCCCTCGCACCGCTTATATACTGGTGAAGCGGGAAAATCGGAAAAATAAAAATCCGTGGGTCTTGCCCACGGATTTTTTGCAAGCCGTATCTTCCGGTATTCAATATGTAATACCGTACGGCGGGGGGACCTGCTCAGCCGTACTGCTCCGCCAAATAAATACTTACCTTGGATTGAATGTTTTCCGCCGCCTTTTCGACGCTCAAATCTCCGCTGAAATAGGACTCGGCTTCTCTAACCAGCAAATCATACAGACCGTCGTTGCAGTAATACACGCAGTCGACGCTGTCTATGATGTCCATGGCCTTTGTTTTCACGTCCTCGCTTATTGGCGCAAGGGGCACCTTTATCATGTTGTTATCCGCAAAAACCACAACATTGTGTACCTCCAGATACTTGGACAAGAGGGAATCCAGCCTGGCGTCCAACGCAGTGTTCTTTACCGGAATGGTTTTTCTTATTCCGTTTTGATATCCATCGCTGAGCAGATATTCGAAGAAACGCCAGACCCCCTCTTTAGCCGCGCTATTTGCCGACATACCCAGGTTTATATATGGATTTACCATGACCCCGTTATTGTCCGAGGGAAAGCCCACGTGTACGCAGTTACCTCCATATACGGCGTCAGCCGTATGGACGCTGGAAACAATATTTGCGTTGGTGCTCAATATGAACATTTGCCGCCCCGTATATACCAGGCCCAAATCGTCTGAAGCGGCGTTTGCCCCGTCGTAGCTCTCCGGCAAACTCCTGGCGACAGAGAGCATGGCCGGAAATGTGGAATCTGTAAAGCTACAGCTCCTTTCTTCCTCATTTATGTATTCGTCTCCGCTGAACATCAGCAGATATTTTAAAAACTCATATCTGGTGACCTGGGGCCCGAAAAGGCTGAGGTCCGCCGTATCAGCTACCTGAAGGAAGGCTCCGGCGTTCCAGTTTTCCCTGTCACATACATCCCCGGGCCCGTACATTGTAATGATTGTGTATGTTGGGACGAGGTTGTACAGGGCCCCTTTATACTCCATTGCCTTCAGTACGCTGGCCGTAAGGTCTTCGGCCCTTATATTCCCGGAGCTTTCAAAATACGGATATAGATTCTCCAGCAGAGCTTTGTCGTAAAATGTCCTGTAGGGCAGGAGGGACAGGTCGTAGATGTCCGGTGCGTTTCCTGCGCTAATATCATTGTAGAGCTTTTGCAGACCGGCGCCCTCGGCATTTCCGGCGTCGTATATGCCGTAGTTTACCACGTCGATCTTGATATCCCCGTTGGCTTCGTTGAACAGGCTTACACCGTTGAGCAGATCGGAAATCTCATAGTCCTCCCGGGCATATGTGGCAAGGACAAGAGTCTGAATTTCGCTGCCCTCCCCCTGCCGGGCCAGGGTGTAATACATCAGTTCCCCGTTGACCACGGACAGATAGGCATCCGGGGACAGGTACATAAAACTGCCGACTTCCCCGCTGGCATAGCTGTTTGAATAGCCTGTATAGTTTCCGGAAGTAAAGTCCAGATCCCAGACTATTCCCGAATTGACTGCAAAAACATGCCCGGCCCGTGGGCCGGCGGATATGCCGCTGAGGGCCATGGAGACTTTATATGTATCCCCTGTCTCAAAGCCGCTGAGTATGCTGAACTGAGTGTAATCATCGCCCGATACCGCCAGTATGAGCTCCGTATCGTTTTTTATGACATCAAAGGCGTCCTGGAAGGGGCCGAGTTCTCCTGTGTATTTGCCAGAAAGATCGTAACACAGGACATTGTTGAAGGTCTCGATATAATAGCCCTCAGGGCCCAAGGTCATGTCCCATAGGGCCTCCTCCATATCGGCCGGGAAAATCAACGTGCCGCTGACAACCAAAGCGGGATTGAGCTTGGTTATTATATAGCTCCCGTCCTGTTCCATGGACAGGACATATATGTTTCCGTCGGAGTCGGCGTCTATGGAAACAACGGCAGAATCCAGCGCAATATCCGCCTTCGTTACATCAAGATCCGCGCCCATGAAATAGAAACAGCTTTTGCCCTCCTCTACGGAGCAGAGGAGGATACGGTCTCCGACCCTCACTGCGTCCGTGATTTTGCCCTCTCCGCCAGGCAGGGCAATGGTGTTTGCGCTGAAAATACGTGCCCCTCCGCTGCCGCTCAGGTCTTTTCCTGCTATCTCTCCCCCGGTATAATTCGTCTCTCTTTTCTCCGAGGAGCAGGAGGCAAAGACCAGCGTAAGGCAGATAAGCAATACTGCGGCAATCCCTTTTTTCATGAAAGCCTCCCTTCTCCGTTGATTTAAGAGAGCTGCGCCAACAGCTCCGCCCTATTTGAACCTTGTAAAATCAATATCGTCGGCCACCGTCTGCAAGGAGCCGGCGTCACCCTGGCCGCCCACTTCCACTATCACATAGGCCTTGTCCGTCTCATAGAGGATGCTGCTGTAGGAGAGGACCGGGTAGTCAATGGGCCCGCCGGGGACAATGTACACCTGCTCACCGCAGGCGCTGTCGTAGGCCCAGCCCTCCAGCTCCGGGTTCACCACCGGCTGGATAAGGGGATAGAAGGCGCCTTTGGGAATGTAATGGACATAGTAGCTGCTGTGGAAGGCGGCGACATTGGCATAGGCGGCGCCGTTGTCATAGGCGATGGACCAGAATATATTGCCCTGGGAGCTGAAGCTTTCGGCGCCGAAGAGCTCATACATCTCCTCGTCGGTGTATTCCCGGCCTGTCTCTCCGCCTATGCGATGTCCCGCCATATAAGATATATATCCGTCGGCGATCTCCATGTTTGCAATGACGGCGGTGTTGTTTATGGGATATACCAGATCGGGATATTCCTCCGCCACCCGGTCCCGGAAGGACAGAATGTTTTCGTCGGCTGCTGCGGAAAAGCCGTTGAAGTATTTGTACATCATGGTGCCCTCCACAGTGTCCGCATTCTCCGGCAGAGTGCCTGCGTACTCACAGACCAGGCTGCGAAACTCTGAGGACGCCTTGTACTCGTCGGTGGCCAGCCAGTCGGCCATGGTCATCAGCCCCTCCTTGGGCTTGGCCTGGGCGGCCTCCACCTTGAGGACGCTGTCCAGATCCAGCTCCTCTCCGCCCTTGGCGGCGGCGTCAAAGTCGAACTGGTCCGCCAGCAGCTCCGCCTGCTCCTGGCTGTCGGCCCCGGCATAGACGGTGAAGATATAGTCCCCCTTCTCACAGAAGATGAACAGCCCGCAGTCCCCGGTAGCCTGGCTGGGCACGGTGTTCCGGGCCAGGTTCAGCTCGTCCCCGGAGACGTTTATATACTGCCATTCCTCGTAATCCCCGCTGTCATATACCGTGGTCAGGCTGGGGTCCAGCACTCCCTTCCGGCCCCGGATAAAACTGAGCACCTGCTCCTGCTCCCCGGCGGTGACATAGCCCTCAAACTTATAGGAGCCGTCCTCATAGAGATACATGGGGCTGAGGCTGTTGTCGGAGAGCACAAAGGGCTCACAGCCGCTGACCTTGTAGAACTTGGCGTCGGTGGGAGGTGCGTACATCTGGCTGTGAAGCTTTACATTATATTTCTCGCTGATTTCCAGGAGCTTGTCCAGCATGGTCTGGTCGTAAGCCCCGTATATCATGTAGTAGCTCTCCATCAGCTCGTCCCCGCCCAGCCAGCTCAGGTCGGTGTGGTTGGAGAAGCTGTGCTGAGCCACATACTCATCCCGGAAGGCCACCCATTCTGCGTGGGCCTGGGCCTCCGGGCTGCCGGCAATGCCGTTCATGCTGATGTATCCCTCCACAGGCGTCTCTTCGCCTATGATAAGGGATACGCCGGCAGGTTCCGCCGGCTTTGTTATGCGCTGGGCCAGGCCGAACCAGCCGGCGGCATAGGCCACGGCGCAGAGGGCGGCAAAGAGGGACACTATCACCGCCGCAATGAGGAGAGTGCGCCCGGCTTTCCGTGGGGCGGAGGAGCGGCGGGCCCTCAGGGCCGGGGCGGCCTCGATTATATATTTTTCGTCGATATGTTCCAGCATATCCAGGATTCGCTGCTGTTTCACAGGTAGATTCCCTCCTTTTCCAGAAGCAGTCTCAGCTTGTCCCTGGAGCGCAGCAGGGACATCTTCACCTTGCTCTCGCTGATGTTGTATTCGGCGGCTATCTCCTTTACCGGACTGAGATACCAGTAGCGGCGTACAAAGATTTTCCTCTGTCCCGCCGGCAGGGAGGAGAGAAAGTAATTGAGCAGCTCCGCCAGACTGAGATCATCCGCCAGCCTGTCGGAGCCGTCCCGGTCGGGAACGCAGTCTCCCAACTCCTCCAGAGCCAGGGGCGCCTGGCCGAAGTTCCGCTTGGCGGCGGAGAGGCTGCCGTATCTGTTCAGGGCGATGTTCCGGGTGATGCGGCCAATGTAGCTCTTCAGCACCTGAGGGCGCTTGGTGGGGATGCTGTTCCACACCCCCAGATAGGCGTCGTTGACGCACTCCTCGCTGTCCTCCCGGTCCTGGAGAATATTCCGGGCGATGTATCGGCAGTAGGCGCCGTATTTGCTCTCCGTCTCCGCTATGGCGGACTCCGAACGCTGCCAGTACAGTTCCACTATCTCTCTGTCTTCCATGGCTTTCCCTCCATCCTTCCCTTGTTAAAGGCCTTTCACCTATATACTCAGGAAAAGTACCCTCCGGGTCACCGGATTTCAAAATTTTTTTGCTCTTATTTTACTTTAGACGAAATAGAAAGGCAAATTGTAATTAACGGCAGAGAAATAGTAAAATATTTACAGAAATTTGCTGCGGCCTTGACAGAAATGTCAAAGCGGGCATATACTTTTTTTGAATGTATATATGGAGGGGGTATCGCTTTGTCCATACTGCATAAGTCCCGTCATGATACGGACATGACCCAGGGCAGCATATCAAAGCTTCTGTTTGCCTTTGCCGTGCCATTGATGCTGGGGAATCTTTTTCAGCAGCTGTATAATACGGTAGACTCCCTTATAGTGGGCAACTTTGTCAGCAAACAGGCCCTGGCGGCGGTGGGCTGTACGGGGCCGATAATCAATACCCTCATCGGACTTTTCAGCGGCCTTGCCGCCGGAGCCTCAGTGGTCATATCCCAGTACTATGGGGCCAAGGATGAGGAGAAGCTGGGCAAGGCGGTGCATACCACGGTGATGCTCACCCTGGTCACCTGCGTGGTGCTGACGGTGGTGGGCGTCTGGGCCACGCCTCTGATGCTGGAGCTGATGGATACGCCCTCGGACGTCATCCTGGAGGCGGAGCTGTACTTACGCATTTATTTCGGCGGGGTGTCGGGCCTGCTGCTGTATAACATAGGCTCTGGTATACTGAGAGCCGTGGGGGACTCTACCCGGCCTCTGTACTTCCTTATATTCTCCGCCGTGATGAACACGGTGCTGGACCTGTTCTTCGTGGCGGTATTGGAGCAGGGCATAGCCGGCGCCGCCATAGCCACAATTATCTCCCAGTTTGTCTCCGCCATACTGGTCATGCTGCTTTTGCTGCGCTCCAAGGAGCCCTACCGCCTGGCCTTCTCCCAGCTGAGGATGCACAAGGGCATGCTCCGGCGCATCTGCAATATAGGCATACCCTCGTCCCTGCAAATGGGCATAACGGCCTTTTCCAATATCTTCGTCATGGGCTATATCAACCACTTCGAGAGCTCCTGCATGGCAGGCTGGACCGCCTATAACAAGCTGGACGCTCTGGCCATGCTGCCCATGCAGAGCCTGTCCCTGGCCCTGACCACCTTCGTTGGCCAGAACCTGGGGGCCGGCGACCTGAAGAGGGCCAAGTCCGGCCCCAAATACGGGCTTATAATGGGCTTTATCGTCACCCTGATGATCCTTGTGCCGATGATGGTCTTTGCCCCCCAGCTCACGGCTCTGTTCAATGACGACAAAGAGGTCATAGAGTTCGGCACCCTGTTTGTGCGCCTGTGCTCCCCCTTCTATGTGGCCTTCGTCATCAACCAGGTGTATTCCGGAGCCCTTCGGGGAGCGGGGGATACCAAGAACACCATGTACATCATGCTCTTCTCCTTTGTGGCGTTCCGGCAGCTGTATCTCTTTATTGTATCCCGTCTGGGAGCCACCGCCGGGGTCATTGCCCTGGGTTACCCCATGGGCTGGATGATGTGCAGCGCCCTGCTGCTCATCTACTACTATAAGGGCCACTGGGCCAGAAAGCTGAATCTGGTGAAAGAATGAGCTGCAGTAAAGCAAGGCCGGTGACAGCAAAATATAACACTAAATCCAGGCGGAACTTTACCGCCTGGATTTGATTTTTCCATATTACTTCCCGGCCGCTTCTTTCAGCCTTTCCAGCCACTCCCAGGGCACATGGAGATTGCCCTCTATGCCGCTGCCCAGACAGATGCGGGGCTTGTTGCTGCCGTGGTAGTCGCTGCCTCCGGTTTTGATGAGGCCGTACTCCTCCGCCAGCTTTTCCAGATAGGCGCTCTGCTCCGGGCCGTAGCCGCTGTAGCGGCACTCCATGCCCCGCAGACCCTGGGCTATGCAGTGTTCTATCAGCTCCCTGAGGCCGGGGTCGTCCAGCTTGTATTGGAAGGGATGGGCCAGTACCGGCACGCCGCCGGAGAGACTGATTATCTCAATGGCCCGCTCTATGGGGAGAATGTTGCGGCCCACATAGTAGCGCTGCCCCTTCTCCACATAGCGGTCGAAGGCGTCCCGGACGTTTTTGGCCAGGCCCAGCTCTACCAGCAGATCGGCAAAGTGGGGACGGCCTATCACCGGGCCGAAGCGTTTTTTCATATCCTCATAATTTACCGGCAGACCGTCGGCAGCCATTAGGCGGCACATCTCCCGGTTGCGCTTGTCTCTGTCCTCCACCACCCAGTTGAGCACCGGCTCTAGGTGGGGGGAGTGGGGATCAATGTAATAGCCCAAAATATGGACTGCCCGGTGGAACTTGGTGCTTATCTCAATGCCGGGGACGGTCTCTATCCCCAGCTCCTCCCCGGCCTTTTTCAGCTCCGGATAGCCCAGCACCGTGTCGTGGTCGGTGAGAGCCACGGCGGAGAGCCCCTGGCGGAGAGCCAGCTCCGCCAGCTCCCGGGGGGAGGCGGTACCGTCGGAGGCGGTGCTGTGGGCATGCAGGTCTATAAGCTTCATAGTATGCTCCCGCATAAGCTGTTCACCTGCCGGTATATCTCCTCCGGCTCCTCGCCTATAAAGAATTGGGCGTTTTCATAGAGGATGCGGCCGTTTACCATGGTCAGGCGCACGTTTTCCTTGGACCCGGCGTAGACCAGGTTCTTGGGGATGTTCAGCAGCGGCTGCATGTTGGGCCGGCGGAGATCAATAACGCAGAGGTCCGCCTTCTTCCCCACGGCGATATCGTCGCAGTCTGAAAGGCCCATGGCGTGGGCGCCGCCCACGCAGGCCATGGAGAGAATGTCCTCCGCCCTTCCGGCGGAGGCGTCCCGGAGACTGAGCTTCTGCAAGCAGCTGGCCAGGTACATCTCCCGGAACATATCCAGGGCGTTGTTGCTGGCGGCCCCGTCGGTGCCTAAGGCCATGGGTACGCCGGCGGAAAGGAGCTTGTCCACCGGGGCTATGCCGCTGGCAAGCTTCAGGTTGGAGGCGGGGTTGGTGACGGCGTAAATGCCCTTGCGGGCAAAAAGATCTATGTCCTCCTCGCTCATCCATACGCAGTGGAAGCCGCCGCCGCCGTAGCGGAACAGGCCCATTCTGTCCAGCAGCTGGGGCGGGGTGAGGCCGTGACGCTGAAGGCAGCCCTCCACCTCCGCCTTGGTCTCGCAGCAGTGCATATAGCAGGGGGCCTGGTACTTCTCCGCCAGAGAGGCCATGTACTCCATGCGTTTAATGCCGGTGGTGTACTCGGCGTGGATGCCCAGCTTGTAGCTCACCAGCTCGTTATAATTGTTAAAGCGCAGGTATTCCCGCTCGATATTGGTAGGGTCGGCGTCGAAATCGTTCATGGCCGAGCAGATGACCGTGCGGAAGCCGCAGTCCACATTGGCCTTGGCGTAGGCCTCGTTGTGGTAATACATGTCAAAGCTGGCGGTAATACCGGAGGATAGGTACTCCATGATACCCAGGCGGGCGAACTGGTATACGGCCTCCGGCGTCAGCTTGGCCTCATGGGGGAAGACCTTGTTATAGAGCCAATCCTGCAAAGGCAGGTCGTCGGCGTAGGAGCGGAGAAAGACCATGGCGGTGTGGGTGTGGGCGTCCTTGAAGCCGGGCAGGAGCAGGTCGCCCTTCAGGTCTATCTGCCGCTGAAAGGCCGGCATATCCTCTCTGGCGGGGCCCACATAGGATATACGGCTGCCCTCCACCCAGACCTCGTCATTGCTTACCTTGATACCGCCTGCAAAGCTGAGGATTTTTCCGTTGTAAAATCTTATCATCTGTGTCCTCCAAAGGGCGTCATAGCTTGGCGCACATCTCGTCGTGGGCCAGAAGCTCTGCGCCGTCGTCCAGGGGCAAGAGCTCCACGGAGCCGTATTTTCGCTCCAGAGCGGTCTTTAGAACCAGATCGCAAAATTCCGGGTTCTTGGGCAGCAGAGGCCCGTGGCTGTAGGTGCCGAAGACATTTTTGTAGTGGGCGCCCTCGCTGCCGTCCTCTCCGTTGTTTCCGAAGCCGGAGAGCACCTTCCCCAGGGGCTCCAGACCGCTGCCCAGCCAGGTCTTGCCGCTGTGGTTTTCAAAGCCCACCACTACGCTGCCGCCGGCGGATGGGGAGCACCTGAATTTGTAATTGCCTATCATACGCTTCACAGAGCCCTTGGTGTACAGATCCAGCGCTCCGATAAAGTCGCAGCGTTTCCCGTCAAAGGTCTCATAGTAGCTGCCCAGCATCTGGTAGCCGCCGCATATAGCCAGGAAGGTGACGCCGTCTTCCACGGCGGCTATTATCTCCCTGTCCTTGCCCCTGTGCAGGTCCGAAAGCAGCACCTGCTGCTCAAAGTCCTGGCCGCCGCCTATGAATACCAGGTCGAAATCCGCCAGGGAGCGGCTGTCCCCTATGGGCAGCTTTGTAACCCTGGCCTCTATGCCCCGCCACCTAAGACGCTTGGTCATGCATATCACATTCCCCCGGTCGCCGTAGAGGTTCAGAACATCCGGGTACATGTGGCAAATTTTAAGCTCCATCACAGCTCCTCCTTATTCCCAGAATTCGCTGCCGCCGCAGTGGCTTATCACCACTTCCCGCAGCTCCAGCATGGCGGTGTAGGTGGGCATGATAAACACCGGCTTTTCCTGCCGCTCTATCCATTCCACCAGCTTTTCATAGCTGCGCTCTATCCGTATATACTCCGGGGCAATACCGGCGTACTTTATACGAAGGGCCATGTCGGAGGCCCGGTCTCCGGAGACTACCACCTTTTCCAGATAGCCGGAGAGCCTGCTCAGCCCCTCAAAGTCGGCGTCCCATATCCAGGATATGTCCGTGCCGTCGGCGCTGCGGTCGTTGAGACAGACCACAAGGGCGAACTTCTCCCGGACATTTTCCAGAAATTCTATCACCTGGCTGCATCCGGCGGGATTTTTCACCAGCATCATCCTGGCGCCCCCCTTGCCCAGCGGGAAGCGCTCCATGCGTCCGAAGCCGCACTGGAAGTCCGCCAGGGCGGAGATGGCGGCCTGGGCGCCCAGGCCCATCTCTGAGACGGCGGCCACGGCGCCTATGGCATTGTAGATATTGTACATGGCGGGCAGGTTCACGGTGACCGTGCGCTTTTCCCCCCTGATGTCCATGATGAGGCTGCTGCTGTCCGCCCCCTGGGAGAGTATGTCCGTCACGGCATAGTCGGCCTTATGGCGGCTGTAGCCGCAGCGGGGGCAGCGAAAGCCCCCCAGATGGCCGTAGCTTATATAGTCGTATTCATATTCCGCCTTGCAGCGGATGCAGTGGGTGGCGTCGGAGATCTCCGGCTTGGGCCGGGAGGGGGCGGCCCCTTTTTCTATGCCGAAATAGACCACGGGATTTGGCAGGTCCAGAGCCAGGGAGGAGGTGAGAGAGCAGTCGGCGTTGAGGCAGAGCGTAGCCTGGGGGATGGCCTCCAGGGCTGCGCGAATGTTGCCCAGGGTATGGGTCACCTCCCCGTAGCGGTCCAGCTGGTCTCGGAAGAGATTGGTCACCACCACCACCTGGGGCCTGAGCTGGGGGAAGACCCGGCGGGCCGCCGCCTCGTCGCACTCGATGACGGCGTATTCCTTACGGCACCTGCCGGCGAGACTGCTGTTCATCACAAACTCCGTGGTTATGCCGCTTATGAGGTTTGCCCCGGAGCGGTTGGAGAAGTAGCTCTTGCCCTGCTCCAGAAAGGCCTGCTCCACCATGCGGGAGCTGGTGGTCTTGCCGTTGGTGCCGGTTATGGCCAGGGTTTTGACTCCCTGGGAGACAATGGATAAAAGCTCCGGACAAAGCTTCAGGGCGATGCGCCCCGGCATGGCGGTGCCGCCCCGGTGTACCAGGCGGGAGAAGGCCCGGAGCAGCTTGCAGATTATGATTGCTATTATGGCTCTCAGCTTCATGTTTTTACTCCGTCAGCAGAAAGAATGGTTTACACTGTTGGGGCCCGGCTTCACAGGTCCTGTATAGAACAGATTATGCCGCCGTTATCGAAAATTTCCACCAGGGCCCAGGTGAGCTTGGAACCTTTCCCGGCGGTGCCGGGGTTGAGGACGGTGACGCCGCCCGCTTCCTGGTAGAGAGTGCGGTGGGTATGGCCGAACATGGCCAGTTTGCAGCCCTGCTCCTGGGCGGCGTAGACCAGGGAATCGATGCGGTCATAGTCCACGTTGTACAGATGGCCGTGGGTGATAAAGGCCCTCACCGGCCCCAGCTGTATAACCTGGCTGGCGGGAGAGATGGGGGCAAGATCGCAGTTGCCGCATACATTGTACATAGGGATATCGGGGAACTGCTGGGCAATGGCTACGGCGTCCCGCTCATGGTCTCCCAGGTGGATTATCGCATCGGGACGGTAGCGGCGCACGGCCTCCAGGCACAGGGCGATATTGGTGTGAGTATCGGAAAAAACGGCAGCTTTCATGGCAAAGTTCCTTTCGTAATCATAGCATGAGCTATTGAATATAATAGAACGAATGGGAGTGAGTTTCAATGCAAAATTTTGAAGAATTAGGCCGGGAGCTG
>CALXGF010000067.1 GCA_944387735.1 uncultured Oscillospiraceae bacterium | reverse complement strand
CTCAATCCAGCAGGGTGTCGGGATACACGCCCTCGGCCCGCATTTTTTTAATAGCGTTCACTACGCTGTCCATGTCTTCCTTGTAGGTTATGCCGTACCATGTCTCATGGCAGTTGAGGACTTTGATCTTTCCCTCGCCGGCCTTTATCATGTTGTTGGCCACAAAGGGGAGGAAGTACTCGCATTTATCTGGATTCTTGGGCAGATTCTCATCCAGCCAGGCCGGGAAGCGTTTCTCCAGCTCGTCGAACATAGAGTGGCTGAAGGCCCAGCAGTTCATGGACACGGACACGTCCCCGGACAGGGGGTAGAAGTTCACGCCGTCCTCGGTGAACTTGGCGTCTTTCCCGTCCTTGAATATTTTGGTGCGCTCCACTACGTCGGTGAGGTAGCCATCCTCCACCTGACAGATACCGCGGGCCACGGAACCGTTCTCCGTGACGGTGTTCTTCAGCAGGTAGGCCACCATGGCGTGCTCATCCTCCGGCCTTTCGGCGGAAAGAAAATCATACAGGGACTGATAGGCGCTGCGGCCATAGTAGTCGTCGGCATTGATGACGGCGAAGGGCCCGTCCACCAAACCCTTACAGCAGAGTACAGCATGGCCGGTGCCCCAGGGCTTGGTCCTGCTTGGCGGCACGGAATAGCCTTCAGGCAGCATGTCCAGCTGCTGGAAAGCATATTTCACGTGGAAATACTTCTCCATGCGGAGGCCCACGGCGTTCTTAAAATCCTCCTCGATCTCATGCTTGATGATAAAGACAACCTTGCGAAAACCGGCCCTGTAAGCGTCGTACAGGGAAAAATCTATAATGGCGTGGCCATGCTCGTCCACGGCGGTGATCTGCTTGAGACCGCCGAATCGGCTGCCCATGCCTGCTGCCAGAACGACAAGAGTGGGTTCTTTCACACTGTATCCCTCCATCACATTCTACTGTCATTATATTATAGCAACAGCTTGGGATTTTGTATATAGAAAAACGGTTAAAAACAACGAACTTCTTTCACAAATAGGAAAATTTTACGCAAGCTTTCAGAGAGACATAAGGGACGGACGCTGAAAGAAGTTTAAATACTGTATTTTTCCGCAAACTGAGAATAGAGCTTGTCAAAATCGTGGGAACGCTGATTTTTCAGATCCAGGACATAGCCGTGGGTGCTGTAATTATCCGAACTGAGTTCTATCATGGCGATGGCGATGTTGGAGCAATGGTCAGCCACACGCTCACAGTTGGTGAGAATGTCGTTGAATACAAAGCCCTGGGAGAGAGAGCTGTGGCCGTTTTGCAGCCGCTCCACATGCCTTAGCTTCATCTCATCGCAGAGATGGTCTATGTGCTCTTCAAGAGGCTCCACTTTGTAGGCCAGAGACTCGTCCTCTTTGATAAAAGCCGAGAAGGACAGATCCAGTATCTCGCTCACTGCCGAGCTGAGCACCAGCATCTCATGGGCGGCGTCATTGGAGAAGCGCAGCTCTTTGCTGTGTATCTCCTGAGCCGACTCCGCCAGGTTAAGGGCATGGTCGCTTATACGCTCGAAATCACTTAAGGTATGTAAAATCTTTGAGACGATTTCGTTCTGCTGCTTGTCCAGCTCACGGGTATTGAGCTTTACCAGATACGTGCCCAGGCGGTCCTCATACCGGTCCACCAGATCTTCCCTGCGCTCTATTTCTTTTATTTCGTGCTCGTCATATTGCTGGAACTGACTTAGAGCCGCAAGAGCGTTTTCCTTGGATATTCTGGCCATGGAGTTGACGGTTATGCGGCTTTGCTCTATTGCCAGGGCGGGGTGCATCAGGAAACGCTGATCCAGCCGGTCAAACTCGCCGTCCGCCGCACGCTGAGACGGGCTTCCCTTGACAAAGAAGGAGACCAACCAGGCGAGGGCGTCCAGGAAAGGCAGCAGCACAAGGGCCGTAATAAGACGGAAGACAGTATTCACGGCCGCTACGCCCACGGTATCCAGCACCATGTATTTGATGCCGAAGTCCATGAAATAATCCAGGGCGTAGAAAACGCCGCCGCAAACAATTACCCCCGCCAGTTCGATTACCAGATAGGCAAGAGCGGTGCGCCGCCCCTCTACTCTGGCGCCCAGGGCGGAGAGCAGCACAGGCACCGCAGCGCCGATGGCTATGCCCAGAATAATGGGATAGGCTACGGCAAAATTGATAGCTCCCGTCATTGACAGGGCCTGAAGTATACCCACGGCGGCAGAGGCGCTCTGGAGGATACTTGTGAAGGCCGCTCCCACAAGTATGCCTATAAGGGGATTGGAAAAAGAGGTGAGCAAGCTTATAAAAGCCGGGCTGCCCTTCAGGGGAGCAACGGAAGAGCTCATGGCCTGCATACCGTACATCAGCACTGCAAAACCCAGCATTATATCTCCCAGGTGGTGGTTGGACTGCTTGGAGCTGAACATCCGGAGCGCTATTCCGGCAACGGCCACCGCCGCCGTTATTGTGGAGGTGGACAGGAGGGACACCCAGCCGTTGCCCTCCAGACTGGACAAACAGATTATCCAGCCGGTTACGCTGGTACCTATAAGTGCGCCTAAAATGATGGAGATGGCCTGCTTGAGCTTCATCATACCGGAGTTTACAAAGCCAACCACCATTACCGAGGTGGCGGAAGAGGACTGGATCACGGCGGTGACGCCTGTACCCAAAAGCAAGCCACGCACGGGTGTGCCGGACAGCCGGTACAATACCAGCTCCAGCTTATTGCCGGCTACCTTTTTAAGTCCGTCTCCCATAAGGCTCATGCCGAACAGAAACAGGGCTACTCCGCCCAGAAGTGAGATCACATTTGAAATGCTCAGCTCATACATCTCCCTCTGACAGGATATTAATCCTGTGTAAAATAATATAAAAAATACCAAAATAATTTTATCATTGCACTTATAATAAGTCAATCTACAGTAAAAACACTGTGGAAAGCACACAAGGGACCAGGGCTGCTTGCATTTTTTTTGCCCAGCTTGTACAATATCTGCGGTGATAAAAATGAGATTGGAAATATTGTTTTCAGACAAGTGTATAGCCGTCTGTATCAAGCCCGCCGGCCTTGGCTCACAGGAGGGAATGTGCTCTCTGCTCCGGGAACAACTTGGGGGAGAAATATTTTGTGTCCACCGCCTGGACAAGGAGGTTGGGGGACTTATGGTGTATGCCCGCAGCAGCTCCGCTGCAGCAGCCCTATCCGCTGCCATAGCCGGAGATAGAATGAATAAGGAATATCTGGCTGTGGTCAGGGGAGAACCGGAAGCCGGGGAGGGGGTCCTTCGGGACCTACTGTACAGAGACGCAGAAAAAAACAAGTCCTATGTGGTAAAAAGGATGCGCAAGGGAGTGCGGAGGGCGGAGCTGGAATATAAAACGCTCCAACGCTCCGGAGAGGAGAGCCTGCTTCATATTAAGCTGCACACCGGCCGCAGCCACCAGATAAGGGTACAGTTTGCTTCCAGGGGCCTGCCGCTGCTGGGAGATACAAAATACGGCAGCAGGGAGCGGAGCTGCCGTGTCGCCCTTTGGTCCAGCCGCCTGAGTTTTCCCCATCCGGTAAGGGGAGAGTTTATGGAGTTCTCGGCTCTGCCGGAAATGAAATATCCCTGGGATATGTTTGAGTTTCTAAAAAATAAAGCTTTGGAATAAAAAAACCATAAGAGGGAATAATATTAGCACTCCACAAGCTGGAGTGCTAATATTCATATTTAATTCATAAATATCACTATATTTGTTAATAATTGTGCGGTATCTTATATACAAGATGAAACGAGATAAAGAAAGCTTCATCCAAATAACATTCATATTGACATAGTAATAAAATTGATGGAGGTATATATCATGTTTGAACTTATTCCTTTTGACCGTCGTGTACGCAGTGTAGCAGCTTTTGATCCTTTCCGTGATTTCGATGAGCTGGAGCGCAGCTTCTTTGGCAACAGCGCCAGAGCCGTTTCCGGTTTCAGAACCGATGTAACCGATACCGGCGACGCCTACAAGCTGGAGGCAGAGCTTCCCGGCTTCAATAAGGACGATATTAAGATCGACATCGAGAACGACTGCCTGACTATCAGCGCTGAGCGTTCCATGGAAAACAAGGAGGAAGGCAAGCACAACTTCGTGAAGCGCGAGCGCTATTACGGCTCCTTCAGCCGCAGCTTTGACATTTCGGGTATCAATGCCGACGCTATCGAGGCATCCTATACCGACGGCGTGCTGACCTTGACCATGCCCAAGAAGCAGGAGCAGCTGCCCGCCAGCCGGAGACTGGAGATCAAATAATATTATGTAAATAAAAATACGTAAATAATATTACGTAAATAAAATTAAGTAAACAAGATTATGTAAATAACCGGGGCCGGAATTATATCCGGCGCCCGGTTATTTGCCGTATTTTTCTATATTCGGTGGGCGGCGCCGGTCCGGAGCTATTTTCCCTTATCCTTTGGCTTGAAAATCAGTGCAATAACCAGACCGAAAAATACTGCGGCACACAGTCCGGCGGAGGCGGCAGTAAAGCCTCCGGTAAAGGCCCCCAGGAGTCCGTCTTTTGCCGCTGCCTCACGGATCCCCTTGGCCAGATTGTGACCGAAGCCGGTGAGGGGGACGCAGGCCCCGGCTCCGGCCCAGTCCGCCAAAGGCTGGTAGAGGCCCAGGGCAGAGAAGACGACCCCGGCCACCACATAGCTGGTGAGTATTCTTGCGGGCGTGAGTTTCGTGCGGTCTATGAGCAGTTGGCCGATAAGGCAAAACATACCGCCCACAAAGAAGGCTTTTACATACATCAGGAAACTCTCCACCCTCAGACCTCCTTCTCTATAGCGACGGCGTGGCAGATGCCGGGTATGCTGCCTCCCTGCTGACAGCTGAGGGGGGACATCAGAGCCCCGGTAGCGGCCACAAGGACTTTGCTCCAGGTACCCTTGGCAAAGCCCCTGAGAATATGGCCGCAGAGCACTGAAGCACAGCAGCCGCAGCCGGAGCCCCCGCAATGGACGTCCTGGGTGTTCAAATCGTATATCAAGACTCCGCAGTCCATGTATCTGGGTCCCAGCTCATAGCCCTCGTCGGCCATGAGCTTTTGCAGGATGTCGTGACCCATGGCCCCCAGGTCCCCGGTGAACACGGCGTCATAATAGTTCAGGTCACGGCCGGTGTCTTTAAAATGGGCCTTCAGGGTCTCACAGGCTGCCGGGGCCATGGCGGAGCCCATGCTGTTGGCGTCCTTGATACCTGCGTCCACGATAATGCCCGGGGTGATATGGGTGATATAAGGCCCTTGCCCATGGGAGGAGAGAATGGCGGCGCCGGCTCCGGTCACTGTCCACTGGGAAGTGGGGGGCCTCTGACCACCGTACTCCAGGGGAAAGCGGTACTGGCGCTCGGCGGAACAGAAATGAGACCCGGTCACGGCGCATACCAGATCGGCGAATCCGCCATCGATACACATTGCAGCCAGGGCCAGAGCTTCCACCATGGTGGAGCAGGCGCCGTAGAGCCCGAAATAGGGGCAGCCGCTGTCTTTCATTGCAAAGGCGGAGCTGACGCACTGGTTCAGCAGATCGCCGGAAAAAGTAAAATCCAGCTGGGAGGGAGCGATCCCTGCCTTATCGCAGCACAGAGAAAAGCATTGCTTCAGCATCTGGCTTTCAGCCTTTTCCCAAGTGCCTTGGTCAAAATATGAATCCTGGGAGATGTAGTCAAAGCATTGCTTTAAAGGCCCTTCGCCCTCTTTCTTTCCGGCCACGCTGGCGGAGGCAATAATGGACACGGGAGAGGCCAGCTTTAAAGTCCGGCCGCCTATCTTCTTGCTCATGTGTTCAGCACCTTTCAAATTATGACTGAGTATTATTTTTTCACCGGGAAATATTTTTATGCCCTTGACGGCGAAAATCAGATGTAGTATGATTAGTTATACAAATCATACTATGGGGGTAATTAAAATGAATTGGCCGCAGGGCAAAAAAGCCTGGACTGTGAAGATAGGGGAAAAGGGACAGTTCGTCATTCCAAAGGAGGCCAGAGACATGTTGGGCGTCAAGCCCGGAGATACCATAATCGTATTGGGAGACGTGGAGCGGGGCCTGGCTATACCTCCTGCAGAGATGATGGACAGGTACATCTCCATGATATTCGGGGAGCTTTCGGGAGAGGAGAGGGAGAGCTGATGGCAAAAATAGCCTTTTTCAATATCCCCGCACATGGACACACCAACCCCACCCTTGGAGTCGTCAGAGAACTTACGGGCCGGGGACACAGCGTGAGCTACTATTCCTATGAGAGCTTCCGGGAAAAGATAGAGGCAGCGGGGGCCCGCTTCACAGCCTGCGATGCCTACGATGCCCAGCTGGGGCTGGGGCCGGAGGACGGAGCCAGGATAGCCAGGGACACGGCCTTTTCCATTCATGTGCTGGTGGAGACAACTCTGGCGCTGGACGGCATGGTCTGCCGGGAACTGGAGCGGGAAAGACCGGACTGCATAGTGGCCGACTCCATGGCGGTGTGGGGCAAGGCGGCGGCAATGAAACTGGGCATACCCTTTGTGTCCTCCACCACTACCTTTGCCTTCAACCGGGAGTCGGCAAAGCTGATGAAGCAGAGTGTGAGCCGGGCAATATCCCTGCTGCTGAGCATACCGAAAATGAACAGGGATGTGAGGCGCCTGGAGAAGCTTGGCTACCCGATAAAAAGCTTTTTGCAGCTCATATCCAATGACCGGAACACTGATACCATAGTTTACACCTCGCCGGAGTTTCAGCCCTGCTGCGAGAGCTTTTCGGCAAAGTATGCCTTTGTGGGTCCCTGTATCCTGCCGCCGGAGAACAGCTATGAGAAGAAAGCGGAAAAGCTTGTGTACATATCTATGGGCACGGTGAACAACGACATGCCGGAGATATACAAAAACTGCATAGCTGCCGCCGCAGATATGGACGCCCGAGTGCTGATATCCGTGGGAGCTCTGGCAGATATCGGCTCTCTGGGAAGGCTGCCGGAAAATGTGGAGATAGAGAGATGGGTGGACCAGACGGCCGTGCTGAAAGAGGCCGACGCCTTCCTCAGTCACTGCGGCATGAACAGCGCCAGCGAGAGCCTGTACTTCGGAGTGCCTCTGCTGTGCTGTCCCCAGACCCCAGAGCAGGGGGCGGTAGCCGCAAGGATATGTCAGCTGGGGGCCGGAATGCCTCTGGCCACGACCTCGCCGGAGAATATAAGGAACGGGCTGAAGCTGCTTATGGAGGGGGACAGATACAGAACGAATGCGGAAAAAATAGGGGAGAGCTTCCACCGCTGCGGCGGAGCCATGGCTGCCGCCGACAAAATAGAGAGTCTAATAGCTAGTTTACATAACATATGATCAACCTTGAGGAAAGGTAATATACTGCAGAAGAAAAGCATTGAAAAGTTTAGAAAAACACAGCCGTCCGCAGAACTTGCGGACGGCTGCACTGTGTTATGTAAACTTATGCCAAAGACTCAGAGCTCATTTCCGGGGAAATGGGGGATCTGGCTGAGACCGGCCATGATGTCCTCATCGCTGGGGATATAGTCGCTCATTTCGCCGTTGTTGAACTTCTCGTAGGCGTACATGTCGAAATAGCCGGTGCCGGTGAGGCCGAAGAGTATGGTCTTTTCCTCGCCGGTCTCCTTGCACTTCAAAGCCTCGTCGATGGCTACCTTGATGGCGTGGCTGGACTCGGGGGCGGGGAGTATGCCCTCCACCCGGGCAAACTGCTCTGCGGCGGCAAAGACGGAAGTCTGCTCCACGGAGGTGGCCTCTATGTATCCGTCGTGATACAGCTGGGAGACAACGGGGCTCATACCGTGGTAGCGCAATCCGCCGGCGTGGCTGGGAGAGGGGATGAAGTTGGAGCCCAGGGTGTACATCTTGGCCAGAGGAGTGACCATGCCGGTGTCGCAGAAGTCATAGACGAACTTACCTCTGGTGAGGGAGGGGCAGGAGGCGGGCTCTACGGCTATAAAGCGGTAGCTCCGCTCACCTCTCAGCATCTCGCCCATGAAGGGGGATATAAGTCCGCCCAGGTTGGAGCCGCCGCCGGCGCAGCCTATAATGATATCCGGGACTATGCCATACTTATCCATGGCAGTCTTGGACTCAAGACCTATGACGGACTGGTGCAGCAGCACTTGGTTGAGGACGCTGCCCAGAACGTAGCGGTAGCCGGGCTGGGAGGTGGCGGCCTCCACAGCCTCGGAGATGGCGCAGCCCAGGGAGCCGGAGGTGCCGGGGTGCTGCTCCAGGATCTTCCGGCCGATCTCAGTGGTCATGGAGGGGGAGGGGGTGACGCTGGCTCCGTAGGTACGCATCACCTCACGGCGGAAGGGCTTTTGCTCATAGGAGCATTTGACCATGTACACCTTGCAGTCCAGGCCCAGATAGGCGCAGGCCATGGACAGGGCCGTGCCCCACTGACCGGCGCCGGTCTCGGTGGTGACGCCCTTCAGACCCTGGTTCTTGGCGTAACAGTCCTGGGCGATGGCGGAGTTCAGCTTGTGGGAGGCGGGGGTGTTGTTCCCTTCAAACTTACAGTATATCTTTGCGGGGGTCTGGAGCTTTT
>CALXGF010000066.1 GCA_944387735.1 uncultured Oscillospiraceae bacterium | reverse complement strand
CCACTCTGTAATGAAGGATGGCGATTGTCATAAGCAAGAATATTAAGCTGGCGCTTGTCCTCCTATGCCTGGTCTTTCTGTGCGTATTCGGATGCAGCGCCTACAAAATCGTAAGTACTCCCAACGGCTACAAGGTCGCTGAGGAAAATTATAACGCCATGAGCCAGCAGTACGTCACCACCACTGTCGCTACCCCCAAGCCCTCTCCCGCAGAAGGTGAGGAAGCAGAGGAGGAGGAAGAGGTGGAAGTCTCCCCCATCAGCGTGGACTTTGCCGCTCTCCAGGCCGAGAACCCGGAGGCCGCCGGCTGGATCTACTGCCCCAACACCGTTATCAACTATCCCATCGCCCACACCGAGGATAACTTCACCTACCTGGATCATCTCCTCAACGGGCAGTATAACGCCAACGGTACCATATTTATCGACTGTCAGGATGCCCCCGATTTCTCCGGCAAGAACACCAGGGTCTATGGTCACAACATGAACGACGGTTCCATGTTTGCAAGCCTTCGTAATTACCGGGACGCCGAGTATTATCCTGAACACCCCTGCCTCTACATAAGCACTCCCGATAAAAACTTCCGTCTGGATCTTTTTGCCGGTCTGGTCACCGAGCCGGACTCCTATGTGTACGCCACCCAGTTCAACGAGGACGAGCAGTTTTTGGCATATATCGAGAGCGCCAAGGCCGAATCCACCTTCAAGAGCGATGTGGAAGTCAGCATAGACGATCAGATCGTGGTTCTTTCCACCTGCACCTATGAGTTTGACGACGCCCGCTATGTGGTCATCGGCAAGCTGGTGGAGATCCAATAATTCAAAGTCTTATAAAAGAACGAAGAGGATGGCGGAGTTTTATCTGCCATCCTTTTTGCAACCTGACATGGTTTCCATTTGCCCGGCTATGCACCTTATATTTAAATTGGGGCATGAAAATACGCCTAAAAAAGAGTTTGTAAAAATGAAATCAACAAAGCTAATGATGTCGGGAATAATGCTTATGCTTCTTTGCATTTTTGCGGCCATTGCCGACACAGGAAGGAACTCCTGGCTGGCCGGGGCTTCAGTCATACTGCTGTTTCTGGCCATCGCCATCTTTATCATCGGTTTGATTTTCAAGAACTGATCTCTCAAAGTAACATAGAAAACTCCCGCCAATTCTCCGGCGGGAGTTTTCTATGTTATGTGTAACGGGCTGCAATCTATTTTAGTTTACATAATCTTAGTTTTTGATCAGTTCTGCGCTTTTGTGCACGCCGGTGACGGAATAAATCACCCACTCGGCAATGTTGGTGGCGTGGTCCCCTATACGTTCAAAGTACTTGCCTATCATCAGCATATCCAGAGCAAAGCCGCCCATATCCGGTTCCTTGACTATTATATCCACCAGGCTCTTTTTTACTTTTTCAAAATAGTCATCCACCACATCGTCATGGAATATGACTTTTTTGGCCAGCTCCAGATCCTGCTTCACATAGGCATCCACACTGTCGGTGACCATCTGTATGACTGAGCGGGCCATGGAGTTAAAAAGCTCCGTCTCTTTCCGGGAACTGCCCTGCATATAGCAGACGATCTCCGCTATATCCTCCGCCTGATCGCCTATGCGCTCCATGTCTGTTATCATTTTCAACGCAGCGGAAATCTGGCGCAGGTCCCCGGCTACAGGCTGCTGGCGCAGCAGCAGCTTCAGGCATATATTCTCCACATCCCGCTCCTTCTGGTCCAAAGCGGAAGCGATAGGCGGAACCTTTTCCGCCAGCTCCTTGCTGTTTTCAGAAAGGGCCTTGGATGCCAGGGCTATGGCGTCCTCACACAGGGCGCCCATATCCCGCATCTCGCTGTTAAGCAGCTGCAGCTGCTGGTCGAAATGGCTTCTCATCAGCCGAACCTCCCTGTAATATAGTCTTCCGTCCTCTTGTCCGTAGGCTCGGAGAACATGGTCTGGGTGTCCCCATACTCCACCAGCTCACCCAGCAGGAAAAAGGCGGTATAATCGGATATACGCAGAGCCTGCTGCATATTATGGGTGACCATTATAACCGTGTATCGGCTTTTTAGATCCATAGCCAGCTCCTCAATTTTGGAAGTGGATATGGGGTCCAGGGCGCTGGTACTCTCGTCCATGAGCAGCACGTCCGGCTCCACTGCCAGAGCTCGGGCTATACATATTCTCTGCTGCTGGCCGCCGGAGAGGCCCAGGGCGCTTTTATTCAGCCTGTCCTTTACCTCCTCCCAGATTGCTGCGTCCCGGAGAGAACGCTCCACTATTTCGTCCAGCCTCGCCCTGTTTCTGATCCCGTGGGTCCGGGGGCCGTAGGCAATGTTGTCATAAATGCTCATGGGGAAGGGGTTGGCCTTCTGGAACACCATTCCTATCTGCCTGCGCAGTCTTGTCACATCCACAGCCTTGCCGTAAATGTCCTCCCCGTTATACATCACCTGTCCGTCAATCTTCACCCCCGGCACCAGATCGTTCATGCGGTTGAGGGTCTTCAGGAAGGTGCTCTTGCCGCAGCCGGAGGGGCCGATAAGAGCCGTTATACGGTTCGACGGTATTCTGAAGCTGATATCCTTCAGAGCGTGGTTGTCTCCGTAATACAGATTCAGTTTATTTGACTCAATTATTATCTTCTCATTATTGTCGCACATATCAGCATCTCCCGCTCTCAGTGTTTTTTGAGCTTTCTGCCTGCCAGCTTGGCGGCTATGTTTATAAGGAAGGCTATCGCCAGCAGCACCACGGCTACGGCAAAGGCAGGCTCAAAGTCCGCCCGCTCCTTGGCGTAGTTGTACAGGGCAACGGTGAGGGTAGCTCCGGAGCTGTCAAACAGATTGGTAAAGAACTCGCCTATGCCGTGGCCGTACTTGGCCATGCGCATGCCCATGCCCGCCGTGAACATCAGCACGGCGCTCTCCCCCACTATGCGGCCCACCGCCAGGATGCAGCCGGTAACTATTCCGTCCACACTGGAGGGCAGAACTACCGTGCGCACCATGTGCCACTTGCCGCTGCCCAGGGCCAGGGAGCCTTCCCTGTAGCTCTGGGGCACAGTCTTCAGAGACTCCTGGGTTGTACGGATTATGGTGGGCAATGTCATCATCACCAGGGAAAATGCGCCGGCCAGCAGGCTGGTGCCCAGGCCCACGAATTCACAGAACACTATCACACCCACAAGGGCAAAGATTATGCTGGGCATACCCGCCAGGGTCTCTGTGGCAAACTCAATTGCGGAGACCAGCTTTTTATTAGTGGCGTATTCCGTGAGATAGATGGCGCTGCCAACTCCCAGGGGAAGCACGATTATCAGCGTGGCAATCACTACATACAGAGTGTTTATAAGGGCGGGAAGTATGCCCTCGATATCCTTTATTACGCTCTCCTCGCTGGACAAAAACTCCCAGCTGAGGTGGGGTATTCCTCTTACCAAAATGTATCC
Organism: uncultured Oscillospiraceae bacterium; assembly: GCA_944387735.1. GTDB lineage: Bacteria > Bacillota > Clostridia > Oscillospirales > Oscillospiraceae > Limivicinus. Next base: position 2,620 of record CALXGF010000066.1, on the reverse strand, counting down.
GATGAGGAAAAAAAGCAGAGCACAGATAATTATTGCGGAAGCATACAGAAGCGCCCGCATGCCAATGTCATAGGCCCGGCGTCGGGCGGACAGGCCCTGAGTTAGGGAGGCGGATTCCCGGTTCATGTCAGTTTCCCTCCTTACCGTTCTTTTTCAGGAAGAGGTTGAGCACGGCATTGATAAGCATGATGAACAGGAAGAGGACAAGGCCTATAGAAAACAGGGCCTGGCGGTGCAGTCCCCCGGCGTAACTCATCTCACCGGCAATGGCAGTGGTGAGGAATTTGACGCTCTTGAGCAGGCCGGGCATATTTGCCACATTTCCCGCCACCATCAATATAGCCATAGCCTCTCCTATCGCCCGGCCTACTCCCAGAACCACGGCGGCGGCTATGCCGCTTTTGGCCGCCGGGGCGGAGACGCGGAAATAGGTCTCCAGTTCCGTGGCTCCCAGGGCAAGACTTGCCTCTTCATACTCCTTCGGCACGGAGTTCAGCGCAGTCTCGGAGACGGAGATAATGCTGGGCAAAATCATGATTGCCAGCACAATCACTGCCGCCAGCAGACTGTCCCCGGCCGGAAGGCCGAACAGTACACGTATTCCCGGCACCAGCACCATCATGCCCACAAGACCGTAAACCACGCTGGGTATGCCTGCCAGCAGATCCACTACCTCACGTATCACGGCGGCCAGCCTGCGGTCTGCTACCTTGGACAGGAACACGGCCATAAGGAAGCCTATGGGCACGCCTATTACTATGGCCCCGGCGGTGCCGTAAATACTGGTGAGTATCATGGGCAGTATGCCGTAGGCAGGGCTTCCGCTTTTGTTGGCGGGGTCCCAGTCGGTGCCGAAGAGGAAAGGTATAAGGCCCACTTCCCGTATAGCCGGTAGGCCGGAAATAATAAGATAAACGGATATGACCAGGACAAAGCCCACAGCTACCAAGCCGCAGAAAAGGAAAAGAGCTTTCATGATGTGCTCCATCAGGTCCTTGAGACCTCTGCTGCCGTCTATGGGCTTTGCGGCCCGGCTGTTCTCTTCTTCTACGGGACAGGAGCCGTTTTTTGTTGTTGCTGTGTTGGGCGGCAACTTCACTTTCCCGTTCTCCCCTCTCAATGATATTGCCTGACTCAAAGTATTCTCTCTTTCCATGGGTGAATCTGACAGAGGCAGCTCTCCCTGCGCCTGTCAGACGCAGCCCTTAACAGAGCAATAGCCCCCATTTACGTGGGGGCCATTGCCATTGGGTTCATCTTGATTTTCAGCCGTTTGCACTCACAGCTCCGGCAGCGGCAATGATGTCGGCGACCTCAGCGCTCATGGCGTAGTCCAGGAAGGCCTGGGCAGCAGGGCTCAGCTCGGTACCTTCAACGGTCACGATGACAAAGGGACGCTGGATGGCGAAGCTGCCGTCGGCAACGGTCTCTTCGGTGGGGGTCACGCCGTTTACTGCCACGGCTACCACGCTGTCGTCAACGGCAGAGAGGCTGGCGTAACCTATTGCATTGGGGTTGGAGGCCACGTTTCCGATAACGTCGCCGGTGGAGCTGTACTCGTTCAGGTAGACGCAGGAGTCAACGATGCCCAGGATCTCTTCAAAGGCGGAGCGAGTGCCGGAGGCGCTGTCACGTCCCAGGACGGCTATCTCGGCGTCGGGGCCGCCCACCTCAGACCAGTTGGTGATCTCGCCGGTATAGATGGCGGCGATCTGCTCGGTGGTGAGGTCGGCGACGGTGTTCTCAGGGGTGATGACGATGGCTACGCCGTCCTTGGCGATGATGTTCTCAACGGCGCCCTGGCCCTTCTCGTCCTCGGAAAGAGCACGGCTGCTGAGTCCCAGGTCGCAGGTGCCGGCCAGGACACCTTCGATGCCGGCGCCGGAACCGCTGCCGGTGTAGTTGATCTGCACGCCGGGATTGATCTCGTTGAATCCCTCGGTGAGAGCGGCGATAACGTCGCCCATGGAGGTGGAGCCGTTGACGTTAACGGTGCCGGACAGCTCTTCGGCGGCGGGGGCTTCCTCTGCGGGAGCTTCAGTTGCGGGAGCGGCAGTAGCCTCGTCGGCAGGGGCTTCCTCGGTACCGCAGCCAACCATCATGGTGAGAGCCATAAGGGCAACCAAAGTAAGAACAATAAGCTTTTTCATTTTCAATGTTCCTTTCATTTTCTCATAATTAACAGTTCGTGTCTTCCTGACACGCCTGTAATTCTAGCCGCCCTTTGTAAAAAGCAAAATCCGCCGGATGTAAAAAGGATTTAATTATTGTGGTTTACATAAGCTCAAAATTTTACGGAAACATTACAAAACTCCCAGCCGGGCATAAAAAGGCCGCCTAAATCCTGAAGGCGGAAATATAAAAGGCAGCGCCTTCAGGCGCTGCCTTTTGCATTCTATTAAATTCAAAAATCAATAGTAACGCTTATTTTTGTTCTTGCGTGCGGCCTCGGAATTCTTGCGGCGCTTCACGCAGGGGCTCTGGTAATACTCTTTTTTTCTCAGGTCGGCCAGAACGCCGGACTTAGCGCAGCTGCGCTTGAATCTCTTAAGAGCGTTGTCCAGAGACTCGTTTTCCTTGACATAAATTTCAGACATCTATTTCCCTCCCTCCAAATACG
>CALXGF010000065.1 GCA_944387735.1 uncultured Oscillospiraceae bacterium | reverse complement strand
AACCGTCGGTGAGCCTGACTTCCACCTGGGTGCCATAACGGCTGTTTTCAAACAGCTGGGGGCTGCACAGTATGCGCACCCTGTCTATCAGCTCCAAGGGCTTCTTATCTGCTATTTCTTCTCCGATAAAGTCATCTATAGAGACATGGCCGCACTCTATCACCTTTGCTATACAAAATGCCAGACTGAACTTTGCTTCTCCTGGATTGGACGGATACTCATATCTGTCGGTATCGTAGGCGGCCTCATCTACCCGGCATATGATCTGCTCTACATCCTCCAGACCAAACTTGTGCTTCTCTACGATTTTTGTAATGCAGCCTATGCCGCTGTGATTGCCTCTGCAGGAAGGATAGGGCTTCATTATCATGCCCGGGTCAATAAATTCGGAGCCGTGCTCTTCTATCAGTCGGTGTAGAAGTTCTTCCCCGGAATCCCCGCAGATGCTTTCAAACAAGCCGAAGGGTCCCTCAAGGGCGTCCCGGCTGGAATCTATGCCCTGGGAGGCGCACTCGGCACAGGCGACGGCCTTCAGAGCAGACATGCCTATGGCCAGGTCCTTGGCCCGGGTACCGAAGTTGGCCTTGAATCCTGTGGCCTCGTTTGCCGCTATACCCAAGGCGTTGGCCATTTCTTCCCCGTCCAGGCCCAGAAGCAAACCGGCAGCAGCCACGGCGCCAAAAATTCCTATAAAGTTGGTGGGGTTTACGCCTTTCCTGTAGCCCAGCTCTCTGAAGGCCTGACCCAGTATGGCGTCGGTCTCTACGCCGGCTATGTATGCCCTGAGCAGCTCCTTTCCTCCGGAGCCCAGCTTCTGTCCCAGTGAAAAAACTACCGGTACAATAAGTGCGCTGGGGTGCCCGTTGAGGCTGGCACTCATGTCGTCAAAGTCGTTGCTGTGGGCCGCCATGGCACAGAGCATGGCGCAATGGGCGCTGTCCATGGCCATGGGCTGAGGGCCCGGAAATATGCTCTTCCCGGGTCCTGCATACTCTTTCACAAATTCCATGGCTCTCTTCACTGAATCGCTGGAGGCCCCCAGAAACATACAGGCCATAGCGTCAATGAAAAAGGTTCTGGCTATATTTATCTGCTTTTCAGGCAGCTGCTTGTCCTTCACGGATAGGATGTACTCTGCCAAATGCTCTGAAACCGCCACAAAACTGCGCCTCACATCTCCACCCTGTACTTAGTCAGGATATCTTCATTGAGCTCGATGCCCAGACCGTACTTGTCCCCATCCAGCTCCACATAACCGTCCTTTGCCGCAAAGGGTTCCTGGAGTATTCCCTCCCGCAGCCCGTTGTCGGTCATGTCCAGCTCTACCATGGCGCCGTTATGTATGCCTGCTGAAAAATGCAGGGAGGCGGCCAGAAGTATCCCGGAGGAGAAGGCGTGAGGAGCCACTTCCACAAAGTGGGCCTCTGCCACGGCAGCCACCTTCCTGGCCTCCGTAATGCCGCCCATCCAGGACAGATCCGGCTGTACCACGCTGACGCAGCGTTCCTCTATCAGCCGTGTAAAGTTGCTGAGAAGGTACTCCGTCTCATATCCGGCTATCCTTGTGTGCAGGCGCCTGGCCAGCTCCGCGCTGCCGGCATAGTCGTCGGTACGTATAGGTTCTTCAAAGAGATAGACGTTCAGCTCATCAAATATCTTGCCGGCCCGGAGAGCATCAGGAAAAGTCCAGGCGGCATTGGCATCCACCATCAGATTCACGCTGTCGCCTATAACTTCTCTGACCGCTCTAACTCTGTCAATATCCTCCTCCAGAGAGAGTGTGCACTCATCGGGCGTGTCGGAGAGGGCGCAGGGATTCATTGGGGTATAGGTACGCCCAACCTTCATTTTCACCGTATCGAAGCCTCTGTCAACATAGCTCTTAAGCTCCGCCGCCACCTCTTCCTTGCCCTTTCCCTGAGCATAGAAGCCGCCGCTGGCATACACCTTGACCCGGCTTCTGTATCCGCCCAAAAGTCTGAAAAGGGGCTGCTTCAGGGCCTTGCCTATAATGTCCCACAGGGCCATGTCAACTCCGCTGAGTGCGCACACAAAGATGCCGCTGCGAGAGTGCTGAAAGGCATCGAAAAAAAGCTTATTCCATACATACTCTATATTGAGGGGGTCCATACCTATGAGCTTTGGAGCTATTTCCCTCTCTATAACCGTGGCGGTACTGATCATGGGTCCGCCGTAAAACGCCGCCTCACCTATACCTGTTATGCCCTCGTCCGTATATACCCGAACCACAAGGCAGCAGCGCTGAGTGGATTTACCGATGGCATTATAAAAGGGCGCCGGGCAAGGGTAGGCCAAGGGTATAGTTTCAACTCTTGTTATCTTCATATTCTTTCTCCTGGATATATGTGCATTGCAGTCTTTATAATCTGTCCTGTACTTGCTCAGGCCTTATTGCAGAACTTATAACTCTTAAAGTCTGTTTCCAGACCGTCAGAGACAGCCTGCATCGCCGGTTAGTTAGCTAAGTCCTGGTAAGAACAGCGATAACTGTGGAAAGATGGTAATAAAGACAAGGACTATTATCATAATTCCACACACGACAAATATATCTGGAAATGTATCTTCAACCCTGATTTTCAATATCCTTGTGGATGTAAACAGGCACACCGCCATCGGTGGAGTGCATCCTCCTATGGCGAAAGCCACACAAAGAATGATTCCAAAGTGTACTACATCATAACCTATAGACTGCATAACAGGCCAAATGATAGGCGTAAGCAGAATAAGCAGAGAGTTAGTCTCCATAAATGTTCCAAGAATTATAAGGAGGATAACAACAAGGGAAGTGATTACGAATTTACTGCTGCTTAAAGACAATATAGCATCTGCCACCATGGTGGGAACATTGTTCTTAGATAATACCCATCCAAAGGGTGCAGAGGCAGAAACAATAATGAGTATGAATGCGGTGCTCATAGCGCTCTGTTTACTTATCTCCCAGAATTGCTTTATGTCCATTTCTCTATATATTAATGCTGCAAGGACAAAAGCATATATAACTGAGACAGCTGCCGCCTCTGTGGGAGTAGCAATGCCGGTCATAATACTGCCCAGCACAAATACTGGCATGGCCAAAGTAGGTATGGCCTGTATTGTTATATTAAATATTTCCTTTCCACTGTACCGATAGTCATTACGTCCATATCCCCGTCGAGCTGACACTGCACAGTTATATATAAGGATAGCCAGCACTACCAGCAGACCAGGTATGACTCCTGCACTTAGCATATCAGTGACAGATGCGCCAGTAGCTCCTGCATATACCACAAAGCAGATACTGGGCGGAATTATTGCACCCATGGCCCCAGCTCCGGCAAGAATGGAGGCAGTGTATCCAGGCTTATAGCCCTTCTTAACCATCTCAGGTCCCATCATGGTGCTGACAGCCGCCGTGGTAGCAATACCGCTACCTGATACTGCCCCGAAGAAAGCGGCGCCGCCACAGGCTGCGGTCCCTAGGCCTCCCGGTATCTTGCCTAAAAGCATATCGGCAAAATTCATAAGTCGCTTCGTGCATCCCCCGGACATGAGATTTCCTGAATAGATGAAAAGAGGCAGAGCCAGAAGTGTGGTTGAAACAGTTCCATCCACCATCTTCTGCGAAATTATTGACAGCGTATTACTCCCGGTAAAGACCACAAAAGCTGAAGCTGAGATAGCAACTGCATAGAAGATTGGAGCGCCTAGGAGCAGTAATAAAACAAATGTAATTGCCAAAGCAGCCATATTATACCTCCTTATTCTTACTTAGCAGCTTTATATCATCAACAATGTTAAACAGCAGGAACGCTATCGTGCAAACCATGCTAACTGTAAGCGCCGCATATACATAACCCATAGGTAAATTAAGCCCGGCAGACACGGATTTCATCCCCAGGCTGATGTTGGAAAAGCTATAGTAGAAAAGGGCAGCGGAGAACACCGTATACAAAATATCCAAAAGCAAAGTTATAATGGAGTGAACCAGAGAGGGCAACTTGCTTATTAAAAAATCAAGTGCTGTGTGAGTTCTTTCAGAAACACCCACTGCCGCACACAGTTGCACTCCCCAAATTATTGAGTATCTCGCCAGCTCATCAGACCAGTAAAAAGAATAGTGAAATATGTATCTGGCTGCCGCCTGAGCAAACATTAGAACTGAAGTCAAAATTAGGCATATTGCACCAAAAGCCATGATAAACCTTTTTACAGCGTCTCTTGCTTTAAACATATAGAACTCCTTATCCAAGTATAAATCGGGCGGAACACCATAAAGACGTTCCGCCGACGATCTCCTTAAACGTATTATCCGGCTGTCACAGTCTCAATGAGAGCCTCTCCTTCAGCGCCGTATTCAGACTTAAAGTAATCCCATACGGGAGCAAGAGCTGTTTTCCACTCTTCATAGTCACTTACCTCGTCTACCTCCATGCCTTTGGCAGTAAGCTCCTCAACAGCTGCCTCATCGGTCTGACGGTTGAGCTCACGCTCATTTTCGCATCCCATAGCAAAAGCTTCTGTAAGCAGATTCTGAATATCTTCGCCATAGCCCTCCCAAAGAGCTTCATTAAAGACCACAGGGCAGCTAAGATAGATATGGTTGGTCAGAGTGCAGTACTTCTGTACTTCATAATAGCTGGAAGTAAGAATGGTGGTGAGGGGGTTTTCCTGCCCGTCTACCATGCCCTGCTGCATGGCAGAGAATAGCTCAGTCATATCTACCATAGTGACTGTTGCTCCCAGACATTCAAATATTTTTATGAAGATGCTCGCATTTGCAGAGCGCATCTTCAGTCCTGCCATATCCTCAGGCGATGTGACAGGGCGAACGTTGTTGGTCATCTGACGGAAGCCGTTTTCCCAGAAGGACACTGTGTGGCAACCTATACCGTCGATAAGTTCTGCGAGTGCTTGCCCGTATGCGCCGTCATATGCCGCATGGGCAGCATCGTAATCCTCAAAGAGGAACGGCAAATCCTCTACATAGAGCAGGGGATTGTAGGAAGCAAAGTTGTCACAGGCGCCAGCTATGACTGCGTCAATTTCTCCAGATATCATCTGCTGGGCGATCTCGCTGTTGGACCCTAGAGCACCTGCTACATAAATATCTAGCTTTACTGTGCCGCCGGACTCCTCTTCCACGTAGTCTGCTACTTCTTCCAGCGCTATGGCAACAGGATGTGTAGCTGCAAAACCTGTTGCCAGCTTAATAGTGGTTACTTCTCCGCCGATATTCTCTTCTTCTGTAGCGGGAGAGGTGCCGTCACTGCTTGCTTCCGTCTGTGAGCTTCCGCAGGCGCACAGGGCAAAGACCATTGCAAAAACTAATACAAGTGCCAGTGTTTTTTTCATATTGCTTCCCTTCTTCTTTGATTTTTTGATGAAATTGTTGACTTGTTGGACAACTTTTGCTGGGTTCAATATAGCAAAGTTTTTTTGCTTATACAAGCCCCTTTTTTCATTTTCAACGTTGCCTACAAAACATAAATCAGGGTTTTGTATAATTTATACAA
>CALXGF010000064.1 GCA_944387735.1 uncultured Oscillospiraceae bacterium | reverse complement strand
ACTGGCTATAGAGGGGGCCGAGTGCCGGGACAAGGGTATGGGCGCTCAGGAGATAGCGGAACACCTGAGTCAGCTCAGCTCCAAGGTGGACACCAGCTTCGTGCTGGACACCCTGGAATTCATGTGGAAGGGCGGCCGCTGCTCCGCCGTCGCCTCCCTGGGAGCAAACCTTTTGAAGCTTAAACCCGCTCTGGAGATGAAGGACGGTAAACTGGGCGTATACAAGAAATACCGGGGCTCTATTGAAACCGTGTACAGGCAGTATGTAAAGGAGCGCCTTGCAGGTAAAAAAATCCGTCCTGGCCACCTTTTCATTACCAACTCCGGGGAGATAGACCCGGAGGTGATCCGGCAGCTCTCCGAGCTGGTCCGTGAACTGGTCCCGGTTGAGGAGATACACTATGCAGCCGCCGGCTGCACCATCTCCTCCCACTGCGGTCCAAAAACCCTGGGCGTACTGTTTATTAATGAATAAGTTGTCCGCCTCTTTCCTTTGAGATATCCTATACCATCTATGCGGGCCCTTCACCTGGGTCCGCTTTCTTTGCCTTAGCCTCCTAAACCGCCCCTTTTCTCACGCCGTTATTTCCAGGGCGGCGCCCAGTTGTAATGTTATGTTAACTCGATCCCTTTTCCCTTGTAAACGGGTCGGAAATGTGGTATCCTAACACTGCATTGTATAAAGCACTTATGGCCGTCTGCCCCGGCCGGATCACCACAGGATTTTTTGACCACGCTATTCATGACGACATCGTCAGCTACTTTAACCGCTACTATACCCCCAAGCAGCTTGCGGATAAAGCCATGGAGGATGTGAAAAAGAGCAAGGATGTCCCGGCGCTGGGCTTCCCGGAGCTGGTACAGGCGCAGCCGGCAAAGCTCTCCCACACTTCCTTTGTAGTGAAGACCCGGTGCAGACAACAGGGAAGAAATACCGGCAGCTATGCCGTATAGTTGACATAACTTTAAGCCCGTCAGGGCGGAGGGGAGAGAAAAATGATAGAGCCCAACGACGTGATGAAAGTTGAAGATAAGGACTGGGAACAGTTTAAGAGGGACGCCGCAAAGGACGAGCTGTTCTATACCGGTCCCGGAGACCTGCTGGATACTCCGGAGGGACGGGCCAAGTTCTGCCGTCTCAACGAGACGGGAGTGTTCAGGAAGCCGGACCCGGAATTTCCCCAGAACAAGATTTGGGTCTTTAATCTTCAGGGCCAGGGCATGGTGGTAAAAAAGCGCAGCCGGGTGGATCCCAGTCTTATGGAGGATATAGAATATGACGCCCAGGGCTTGGAAAAGAGCAAGTCCTTTGAGCCGGCATGAATCCTCTGTTAAAGCTCAATATCGACGCCCGGAGGCCGCTGGCTTCCGGGCGTGAGTTTGGAAGCCGGACATATGTTAAGAATATGAAAAGAGCTATTTGCCTCTATTGAGTTTATGTCCGATTTATGGTATTTTAAGAAAAGTTAAGAAATTGTTTTCCAGAGAGAAAGAGGGATAAGGTTTGAAGAAAAGAGTAGTTTCCGCAGTGGTCATGCTGGCGATAGCCTTTAGCTGCGTGCTGCTGTCCCCTATAAGCCGCATTTTATTCTTTGCCCTTGCCGGAGCTATCTGTGCCTATGAGTACAGCAAAAATGTGGAGAAGCTGGATGCGGCCTGCACTCTCTGGGTTATGTTCACGTATTTTGCCCTTCATACCCTGTGCATTTTCCTTAAGGCGGACATTCTGGTCTATGTGGGTGTGTTTATCTTCTGCCTGTACCTGGCTCTGTTTTCCGGGGTGATCCACAAGAAAGTGGGAGGCAAGGGCGCCCTCTTCACTCTGGCGGGGCTATGCTATCCCTGTCTGCTCTTTGCCGTGATCATGAGCATCAGCGTCAGCGATATCTGGCTACAGACTCTGGTGCTGGCCTGCGCCTCAACCTGGATATGCGACAGCTTTGCACTTTTCGGCGGCATGCTTTTCGGCAAGCACAAGGTGGCCCCCTCCGTCAGCCCCAACAAGACTGTGGAGGGCTGTATATGCGGCGCTCTCTTTTCAATGGCTGCCGGGGCCCTGGTCTATTATCTGTTGAATCCCGCTTACCCCATGCCTCTCTGGCTCTGTGTGGTAACTGCTCTTGCGGCCTCCACTCTGGGGCAGATCGGCGATTTGGCAGAATCTCTTATGAAGCGGATGATTGGCATCAAGGACTTCTCCAATCTTATTCCCGGCCACGGCGGCATGTTCGACAGGGCGGACAGTCTCCTATTTTCCATCCCCTCAACTTATTTTCTTCTCCACCTGGCCGGCATATAGTTTTTATTTCTGAATTAATAAGGTGAATAACATGTCTCTTCCTGCACCCGCTTCTCCTTTTGATAAAAGAGCCCTGCTGATAATAAATCCAGTGTCCGGAAAAAAGCAGGTTTTAAAACATATCCCCTACATCATTCGCCGTCTTATGGATGGCGGATACCTTGTCACAAGCTGCGTTACCTCCCGCCGCGGAGAAGCCGCAGAGCTCTCCGCCGCTCTTAGCCGGGACTATGATCTGGTATGCTGCACCGGAGGCGACGGCACCCTTAACGAGACTCTCACCGGCATTGCCAGGGAGGATATCCACGTGCCTATCGGATACATCCCCTGCGGAAGCACCAACGACTTTGCCGTATTCCACGGTCTGGCCACAGATATCGCCAAGGCCGCCGACAACGTGGCTCAGGGCCGCCGGAGATGCTTTGACATCGGGTATTTTGACAACGCCTATTTCAGCTATGTGGCCGCCTTCGGCGCCTTCTCCTGGCTGTCCTACACCACCGACCAAAACCTGAAAAATATGCTGGGTCACACCGCCTATATTCTGGACGGCATCAAGGACGCATACAAGATTCGCCCCGTCCATCTGAGCATCAGCGCCAGCGGCAGAGTTTACGAGGATGACTATATCTTCGGCGCAGTGTGTAATTCCACCACGATCGCCGGCACTATAGAGCTTCCAAAAAGGCTGGTCAACCCCTGCGACGGAATTTTTGAAATAATTCTTATTAAAATGCCCAGATCCATCAGCGACCTGGATATGGCTATCCGCGGCCTTAAAAACCAGGATTACAGCAGCCCTATGATTGAATTCTTCCAGGCCAGCAAGCTGTCGATTTCCAATGAACCTGGGTTGGAGTGGTCTCTGGACGGAGAGTGCCTCGTACCCAAAGACAGCTTTAAGTTTTCCGTCATGCCTAAGTTCTTGGAACTCCAGGGCTGAGACCTCCCCTCTCTTCTACTATGTAAAATATAATGCCCTCCTGTTTGGAGGGCATTTTTCCCGTCTGTCAATGGCTTTTAATAATTTACAAATCCTCGCATAAATGCTATAATTCCCTTGCCGGAAAGGGATATCGCTATGAATATAAACGAAAAAACCTACAAGACAAAGCTTGCATACTACATAATCCAGGGCAGCTACTGGATGAGCATTTGCATCTCCAGCAGCTATGCCGCTTTCTACCTTCAGAGCCGGGGCTACTCCAATTCTCAGTTGGGCGTAATACTGGCCCTGGGCAATATAGCCGGATTCATACTCTCCCCTAATCTTGCAGCGGTTGTGGACCGTTCAAAGCGTATAAGTATTTATCACTGTCTGCTGGCCCTGTTGTCATTGCAGGGGCTGCTCCTGGTTCTCTTTATACTCATCCCAGGCAAATCCCTGTTACCAGCCCTTCTCTATTGTATATATATCGCTGTAGTTACGGCCATCAACCCTTTGAACACAGAGCTCTGCTTTCAGCTCTCCCAATGGAGCCGCCCCGTCAATTACAGCTTCGCCCGCGGTATAGGTTCCCTGTGCTATGCTCTCATGGCTCTGCTCCTTGGCCAGCTGACTCTCCATTTTGACGCCGCTATGCTCCCCTTTGCCGGGCTTCTCTGCCTGCTGGGGCAGAGTTTTCCCCTGCTGTATATATTTCGTATTCAGCGAAGCTGCGCCGCCCGACAGCTTAATTCCAGGAACGGGAATTCAAAGCAGACCCAGGGGCTCAGTCTCAGCGCCTTTATTGCGGAAAACCGCCGCTTTTGCGTCGTTATGCTGGGCATTGCTCTCATCTTCTTTTCCTACAATATCCCCGATTATTTCCTTATAAACATCGCTCGCTCGGTGGGAGGCGACACGGGAGACTTGGGCGGCATCAGCGCCTTTAAGGCCATGATGGAGATCCCCGTCATGCTCCTCTACGTACGTCTTACTCACAAGTTTCGCTGCTCCAGTGTTATTCGTTTCTCGGCCTTTGCTTTTGCCGCCAAAGCCGCTGCCATGGCTCTGGCAGTAAATGTATTCGGTCTCTATGCCGCCAACCTGTTTCAGGCCCTCTCCTTTGCCCTTATGATACCCTCCATGGTACAGTACGTTAATCTGGTCATTGACCACAGGGATTCCGCCAAGGGCCAGGCGATAGCCAACGGCATGATGACTTTGGGCGCAGTGTTTGCAAATTTTATAGGCGGCTATCTTCTGGATCTGCTCAATGTAAAAAGTACTCTCTTCATTGCCGCTGCAGTTTCTCTGCTGGGTGCGCTTATTTGTACTCTGGCAGTGGAGACAAAGAAAGCCTGAACCGTTTCGGCCTTCTCTTATCAGCATAGCTGTTAAATCAAAAAAGACTGTGGATACCCACAGTCTTTTTTCATGTTTAAATACGGGCTTACTTTTTCTCTGCAAATACCCATTCCCGCTGAATGGTATAGCTGATGAAAAACAGCACGGTATCCACTACAAGCTTTATCAAAGTTGCGATAAAAGGCGCTGTATTTCCCAGCAGCCCATTTATAAGGGTGACCAGCCCGGCAGACACCAGCATTTGAGGGATACACAGGCAATAATATTTCAGCAGGGAGCGCCTGTAACTGCCCCCGTTATGAAACACAACGCTGTTATTGGCATTAAAATTCATAAAGGAGGAGCAGGCCCTGGCTATAACCGTGGCTACAAGCTCCGCATAGGGGCCCAGGCCCCTGGCAAACAGCTTCATCACCAGATAGAACAGACCCATGTCCACCAGCAGAGAGCCGAAAGAACTCACAAGGAACTTGAACATGATCTTGAATATGCGCCAGGAGTCCTTCAGGGCATTGTAGTGAGAGCCGTAATCCTCCGGGTCGTAGACCGTCTCTATGGGCTGTTCGGCAAAGCCTATGCCCATACGCTTCATCTGAAGGAGCATATTTGTCTCATACTCAAAACGCTCCCCTTCTATTCTGGTGAAACGCTCCAAAAACTCTCTTGGTATGGCCCTCAGGCCCGTTTGAGTATCTGACAGCTTAATGCCATAGCAGATGCGGAAAAGCCTTGAGGTGGTCTTGTTGCCCGCCACGCTCCTGGGCGGAACGCCCGGTTTATTAAAGTCCCGGCAGCCCAGGACCACCTTGTCTTTCAGCTCCAACATTTTCTCGCCGCAGGCTATGATATCCGGCAGCAGATGCTGCCCGTCTCCGTCTATGGTTATAACGCCTTTAATATCCGGCAACTCGCTGAGAACATAAGCAAAAGCGTCTTTAAGGGCTGCTCCTTTGCCCAGATTTACCTGATGCACCAGAATATGGCACTGGGGATGCCGCTCCGCTTGCCGGAAGTATTGCTTGTGTTCCCCGTCGCTCCCGTCGTCAACAATGACGATCTCCCGGAATCCCGCCTCCAGCAAGCCCTGCACTACGCCGGTAAATTTCCTGTCCGGATTAAGGGAGGGCAAAACTATCGCAAGCTCCCTCTGGCACAGCTTATCTTCACTCATAAAGTCACCTTCCGGCTACTTTTTTTATCAGGCATACTTTTCAAGGGAAACCGCCCGAATCTCGCCGGCAGTCTCCTTGACTATGATCTTCATGCTCTGGTCGTTACTCACTTCACCGGTCTCGCTCTTGCCGGGATAAGTCACGGTGGTCGATGCGGACACGTCTACCAAATAGTAGCCGTCTCCCAGGAGCACGGCGCCGTTAAGAGTGGTGGAGTCCACCCGCACGGAGGTGGTATGGGCATAATTGAAGCTGTCGGTACTCATAGCCGCCTTGCATATCTCGTCAAGCTCGCCGCCCAGTTCCAGATATACGGCCAACTGATCATAGGCGCTGTAAGCGCCGCCCACACCGGTAATAAAGCGGAAATAGCGGTCCAGGAAGTTTGCCATAAACTCGCTGAGCTTATCCAGCTCCTCTTGAGAGCAGTCCTTAATGAACTGAGAGTCGTCCTTTGTCTCGTCGATTACAAACACGTCGCCGTTATCGTCCAGTATCTTGGGCTCAATAGTGCCGATGATATTATCAAACTCATAGGTGACCTTGGTGGGCAGTCCTGCAAACTGATCGTAGTAATCTTCCAGAACGTCGTACTTGATGCCCTCTTCCACTATATACTCCGGCCCCAGCTTTACATCGTTGAGGTAAACCTCATAGCTCTCAGGCACAGTGACGGTGACGGAGGTATAGAGGGCGTTAAAGTCAAACTCCTCGCCGAGAACCTTCCAGGGCAGCATACCGAACCGCACCTGGTCGGCGTAACTGTCGTCCTCCACCAGCGCCAGCTTGCCGAAGACATTTCCGTTGCACAGCAGATCGTAGTTGACTACGGTGCCGCCTTCGCTGCTGGTACTGCGCCTATAGGTAATGCCGCTGCTGAGCATCTCCTTCACATATTCGGCACATTCCTCGTCCGTCTGCACCTCATGGGGCATGTTGGCTATAGTCTCGGCTATGCTGTCGTCCCAGAGGTTTTCGCTGAGGTGGGCCACATAGTCTTCCACCACGTTCTGAACTCTGGAATTCTCGTACTCGTCGGCGTACTGCCATACGATATTAAGAGCAAAGACCGAGGCAACAATCAGCAGAACTATATATATACTCAGGCAGATAAAATATGTTTTCCTGCCGCTGTTCTTTTTCTTTCTGGCCATTATATACTATCCCCCGTTTACTTGAACATAAATGCGTTGGGCAGGGCTCTGCACTGGCCGTTGGAGGAGGAAATGCTGTTTACATACTCGCCGTTATAATACATGGCGGTGGAGGAGCCGCCGTCCATGTTGCAGGCGTTCACTGCGCCGTAGTCCATCATAATGTTCACCAGGTCGCTGTACGTAACGCCCATACTGTGGATCTGCCGGCCGTCCATTACCAGCATGAGCACTGCTCCGTCAGCCCTCTGGCCAATGGCGGTCCTGGGATTGGTGCCGCTGACCAGGTATTCCTCAGGAGTTGGCACGCCGTTAGAGATAAGTATGGGGCCGAAGGACACCACGTTCACTATATCGTTCTTCTGGCAGTCTTCATATGTATAGTAGCCCACATGGAGTATTCCCTTGCTGTCAAAGCCGGCGGAACCCTCGGTAACGCCAAACTCGTCGCTATAGCAGGTGCCGTCCACAATGGTAAGGCCCTGAGGGAAGCCGCCGCTGCCGCCGCCCTGGTCGTCCTTAAAGCCCCCGGCATTGATGCCGCCTATTGCGTCATACTTATCGGCAAACTGCTCCAAGGTCATGCCGCTGCCGCCGTATCCGTCAGGCATGGCGACAAAGACCCTGGTGGGATCGAGGACAATGAGCATATATCCCTCAGAGTTTCCGTACTGGATTTCTTTGAAAATTACGCCGTCCCCGTCGTCATCCACCAGGCCCATCTCCTCCAGGGAGGAGCCGGTCTCTGCGGTATCCCCGGAATCCTCGCTGGGGAGGTTTATAAGGGATGTGTCGGTGACAATATCCTGGTCCATCTTTGCCGCCACACGTATAGTCTCCAGCTCGCTGTCGGTGAGAAAGATGGAGGGGACAAACTTGAATCTGCGGGTCTCATCCATGGTGTTAACGA
Organism: uncultured Oscillospiraceae bacterium; assembly: GCA_944387735.1. Lineage (GTDB taxonomy): Bacteria > Bacillota > Clostridia > Oscillospirales > Oscillospiraceae > Limivicinus. The sequence continues at coordinate 976 of CALXGF010000064.1, read as the reverse complement.
AGGTATCTCTCAGGGAAGGGGAAGGCCCCCTCTCAATGACATAGAGCAGGCCCAGCAGAGCGCAGCCGACGACCACCACGGTAGCAATAATGAAGCCGGCAATTCGGTCAAATATTCTGGCCCTTTTCCTGCGTTTGGCTCTCTTAGCCTTTTTCTCAGCCGCAGCTTCCTTTTCTTCGGGACTCATTTCGTATTCAATGACAGTGTTACTCACATTAGCACCTTCAAATAAAATTTTTTCAAGATATACCCTGGACACAATGCTCCAAAATACTGAGTTATTCTATCATAATTGTTCCTTAAACACAAGCGAGAATTTGATTTGTTTAGAAAAATATAATAAATTTCGGCAAGTGGTATTGTTGAATATGACAGGACACAGTCTTTTGGAGAATAAAGCAGACAGTTTAAATATATTGACGCTGCCGGGGGAAATATGTTTCCATAAAAAAAGACGCTGCAAAAAGCAGCGTCTTTAGAGATATCTGATTGCAGGAACTGATTACTCGTTGATGGCGATAACAACACCGGAACCGACGGTACGGCCGCCTTCACGGATAGCGAAGCGGAGGCCGACCTCGATGGCGATGGGGGTGATCAGCTCAACGTCCATATCCACGTTGTCGCCGGGCATGCACATCTCAACGCCTTCGGGAAGGGTGATGACGCCGGTAACGTCGGTAGTACGGAAGTAGAACTGAGGACGGTAGTTGTTAAAGAAGGGGGTGTGACGGCCGCCCTCGTCCTTGGACAGAACGTAAACCTGGCCCTTAAACTTGGTGTGGGGGTGGATGGTCTTGGGAGCAGCCAGAACCTGGCCACGCTCAACAGCCTTCTTGTCGATGCCACGGAGCAGGCAGCCCACGTTGTCGCCGGCCTCGGCGTACTCCAGGGTCTTGTGGAACATCTCGGTGCCGGTAACGGTGGTCTCGGTGGGCTCGTCCTTCAGACCGACGATCTCCACCTTGTCGCCGAC
>CALXGF010000063.1 GCA_944387735.1 uncultured Oscillospiraceae bacterium | reverse complement strand
GTACGGGGCCGCGATGTGTTGCTCCTGCATAGCCATTTCAGGGGTGACATCGTCCCGTATAGTGGCGATGAGGTAAGCCTTGGCCTCATCTATGGTGAAGCCGGATATCTTCTCCAGCATCTCCAGCTGGCTCTTCTTCACCATGGCAACTTCCTGCTGCTGGGCCTCCACGGCGGCTATCTTGCTGCTGAGAGTGTCGCTCTTTTTTTCTACGGAGTCCAGCTTGCGGTCCAGATTTTCTTCCTTCTGCAGCAGGCGGCGCTCCTGCTTCTGGAGCTCAGCTCTGCGTTCTTTTACTTCCCGCTCATATTCGGAGCGGTTTTTGTGTATTTCTTCCTTTGCCTCTACGAGAGCTTCTCTCTTCTTGCTCTCCGCACTTTTTATAGACTCATTTATTATGCGCTTGGCCTCTTCCTCGGCGCTGGCGATCTCCCGCTCAGCCACTTTTTTCCGGTAGGTTATACCAAGCAAAAAACATAAAACCGCAGCTACTGCGATAATAAGGATCCATAAAGGGGTTGGCATAGTAAGTAAACACACCTCCATTCTTTAAGAATTTTGCGGTGGTTTATGGGTAAATTATGCTGGAAACAATTTAAAGAAGACGGACCATAAAACGAATCCGTCGTATTCTAAAAGAAATATAATGGGAGGCTCCCCGGCATCCCACAATATCGCCTGATATATTTTAGCCTTTTCATGGAGTTATGTCAAGTGAAATGCTTAATTTATTTTAAGGGATGAGCTGTGAGAAAAAATACAGGCCGGGTCTGTGCCCGGCCTGTAATTAAAAGGACAAGAGTTATTTACACTGCCCTGTGCAGCTCCAGGGCGTCTCCGGACAGGGCGGCGGTGAGAGTGTCTCCGGGACCCACGGCCCCCTCCAGCAGCAGCTCAGCAGCCGCATCCTCTATCCAGTGTTCAAGAGTGCGGCGCAGGGGCCTGGCTCCAAATTTGTCGTCATAGCCCTTTTCGGCCAGCCACCGGACCGCCTCCTCAGGTACGGCCAAATGAATATCCAGAGAGGAGAAACGCTCCCTGAGCTGCTGGAGCATGGTCTGAGTAATGGCAAGCATGTGCTCCTGGCTGAGACGGTGGAAGACTATTGTCTCGTCTACCCGGTTGAGAAACTCAGGCTTGAAGGTGGCCCTCAGCTCCTCCATGACCTTTTGGGTCATGGCGTCCTCGCCTTGCCCGCCTCCGTCGGCAAAGCCCAGAGGCGGCCGGTTCTCGGTAATGGCCTTGGCCCCGATATTGGATGTCATCACTATCACGGTGTTGCTGAAGTCTACCCTCCTGCCGGTGGAGTCGGTGAGGTGCCCGTCGTCCATTATTTGCAGCAGGATGCTCCACACGTCCTCGTGGGCCTTCTCTATCTCATCGAAGAGCACCACGCTCCAGGGCTTGCGCCGCACCTTTTCCGTGAGCTGGCCCCCGTCCTCGTAGCCCACATAGCCGGGGGGCGAGCCTATAAGGCGGCTCACCGAGTGCTTCTCCATATCCTCCGACATGTCCAGACGGATGACTGCGTTCTCGTCTCCGTAGACCGTGGCGGCCAGAGCCCGGCACAGCTCCGTCTTGCCCACCCCCGTGGGGCCGAGAAAGAGAAAGCTGCCCACGGGCCGCCGGGGGTCCTTAAGTCCTACCCGGCTGCGGCGTATGGCCCGGGCTACGGCGGCTACGGCCTCGTCCTGACCGATAATGCGCTTTTTCAGCTGCGCTTCAAGGGCTTTCAGCCGCTGACTCTCGCTCTCGTCCAGAGAGCAGACGGGAATGTCCGTCCACAGGGCAACCACGTTTGCCACGTCGGCGGCCTCCACCTCCCGGCGCAGGCCCTCTACGTGTACTGCGGCGGCCGCCTCGTCCAGCAGGTCTATGGCCTTGTCCGGCAGAAAGCGGTCGTTTATATAGCGTACCGACAAAGTATAGGCCGCCTCCAGAGCCTCCGGGCTGAAGCTCACCCTGTGGTGCTTTTCCAGAGCGGGACGCAGACTTTGCAGCATCTCCATGGTGTGTTCCCTGTCCGGCTCCGTGACCTTTATGGGCTGGAAGCGCCGTTCCAGAGCGGCGTCCTTTTCAATGTGGCGGCGGTACTCCTCAGGGGTGGTGGCCCCGATTATCTGGACCTCCCCCCGCCCCAGGGCGGGCTTTAAAATATTGGCGGCGTCTATGGCCCCCTCGGCGCTGCCGGCGCCGATGATTGTGTGCAGCTCGTCTATGAAGAGGATGACGTCCCCGGCCCGGCGCACATCCCGCAGTACCGATTTCACCCGCTCCTCAAAATCCCCCCGGTACTTGGTGCCTGCCAGCAGGGCGGGGATGTCCAGAGAGACTATGCGCTTGTCACGCAGCTCAGCCGGAGCCTGGCCCCGGCTGACGCAGAGGGCCAGGCCCTCCGCCACGGCGGTCTTGCCCACTCCCGGCTCTCCCACCAGCACCGGGTTATTCTTGCTGCGCCGGGAAAGTATTTGTATGGCCCGGCGTATCTCGTTGCCCCGGCCCACCACCGGGTCTATCCTACCGGCGGCGGCCAGCTCCGTGAGATCCCGGCTGTACTGGTCCAGGATGCGGGTGTCCGTTCGGCGCACGGCGCTGCGGGCAGTCCCGGTCTGAGAGCGATTGTTGGAGCCGGGATTGCCGAAGACCGCCATTATATCGGTGTAGATATCGTTCAGATCCGCTCCGGCCTCCCTGAGAGCGGCGGCGGCTCCGCAGTCGTTTTGCCGCAGTATGCCCAGCAGCAGATGCTCCGTGCCTATATAGCCCTGCTGCAGCTGCCTGGCCTCCTGGGCCGCCTTTTCCACCGCCTGCCGCGCCCTGTAGGTGAGTCCCTGCTCCGGACGTCCGGGACTGCCGCTGCCGTTGGAGCGCTGGACTATATGCCACAGACGGGCCTTGTCCAGACCCTGATGCTGCAGCACCCTGGCCCCCAGGCCGTCTCTCTCCATCATTATACCCAGCAGCAGATGCTCGGTGCCTACGTAGCCGTGGCCCAGCTCTCCTGCGGCGATGCGGGCGTTCTCAATGGCCAGCTCCGCCCGCTGAGTAAACTTCTCATTGCTTTTTATAAGGCATACCCCCTTGTAAGCAGCTGTATAATGTATAATATATATTATCCACAGTCCGGCCCGCCGAAACAGACGAAAAGAGTGGTCGGCAAGGGATTTTATCAGAAGGCCGGAGCGGGCCCGAGTACGTTTTCCTATACATGAAGGAAAAGCCCGGTATCTGAAAGCTCTCTCCCAATCCGATATTCTCTTTGATCCGTTTCTTTAGGCGACGACTTTGACAGTCTCATTATGGACAGCTTTTTTTAAATTTATCGGCGGGCTTAAATTTTATAATTGATTTTTGCATAATATGTGTTACAATGTAGCCAACGATGACCCAAGGGGTCAAATAACATGGGAGGTAACATCATGGCTTTTGTTATTACCGACGAGTGCCTGTCCTGCGGCGCCTGCGCAGCTCAGTGCCCTGCAGAAGCAATTGACATGGGCGAGCTGCACTACGAGATAGACGCTGATAAGTGCCTGGAGTGCGGCGCTTGCGCAGCTCAGTGCCCTGCCGAGGCAATTGTTCAGGAGTGAACTTCTAAACAACATAAGAATGAGGGGCGATGTTCATCGCCCCTCATTCTATGTCTTTTGTTAAATGGATTT
>CALXGF010000062.1 GCA_944387735.1 uncultured Oscillospiraceae bacterium | reverse complement strand
GATTTTTCAAGGCTTTTCGGGCGCAGCAGCATTTTGCCCAGGGCAAAATGCTTGGCGGGAGAAGCGCAGTCAAAAAGGCCTTCAAAGGCTTTTTTGACAAGCTGAAATCCAGGCCCTGGGGACTACCCCAGGGCCTGGATTTACAGCTTATTTTCTTATTTTTACTCAGTTGATGATCCGCCGGGCCTCGTAGCCTCTTTCGGCATAGTAGCCGGAGAGATCGGAGATGATGACGCCGGTGGAGGAATTTGCCGCATGGACAAATTTGTTGTCGCCGATGTAAATGCCCACATGTCCGATATAGCTGCTGCCGGAATAGAAGCAGAGGATATCTCCCGGCTGGAGATCGGAGGGCTCTACATGCACGCCGTTGCGGGCCTGGTCGCAGGCTACCCGGTTGAGGGTATAGCCGAAGTTCTTGTAGGTGTAGTACACCAGGCCGGAGCAGTCGAAGCCGGTCTCCGGGGAAGCGCCGCCCCAGCTGTAGTTATATCCCACGAACTGAAGGGCGAAGTCCGCCACCTGGCGTCCTTCCACGGTCCCGCCCGCATCGGGGGAGACGGTGTTGGAATAGCTGCCTTCCTTCACGTACTGGGAATAGACGTAGCCTGCCTGACCGTTGTAGATAACGGCGGTCCAGTCGCCGGTAGTGCCGGTTATGGTGACGGCGTTGCCGTAAAACAGCTCGCAAAGGATTTGAGAATTCATAGAGGCTCCGGCGCGCATACGCACGTTGTTGCCGCTTATGTAGCCCTCGGTTTGGACGCCGCTGTCCGCAGGAGGAGTGGTGATCTGGGGAGTCTCTACAGAGGGGCCGGGAATCACGATTTCCGGCAGCTCCGTGCCGGCGCTGCTGCTGAGAGTTACATACTGAGAGTAGACATAGCCGCTGACTCCGTTTATGGTGCAGATATACCAGTCGCCGGAGCTGCCGGTGACGGTGACGGCGGTGCCTTTGTCATAGCTGTCTATGATGGAGTAGCTGGTGGATGGGCCGGTGCGGAAGCGCACCGTGTCGCCGTTTATGTAGCCACTCTGTTCCTGAGAGGGAACTACCGAAGGAGAGGGAGCCGGGGTGGCGCTGGGAACAGGGGTAGAGGGGATGATCTCCAGGCCGGGAGTGGTGGTCTGAGAGCCGCCGTTGTCAGGGTATGTCGGGGTCTCCGAGGGCAGCTCCAAAAGACTGTTGTCCTCTGGATAGTCCAGGAAGATATCCTTGTCTCCGACGATTATGGTAGAGCCGGAGTAGCTGCCGGAGCTCACATACTGGGAGAACACGTAGCCTGCCTGACCGTCTATAATGCAGGCGGTCCAGTCGCCGGAGCGGCCGGTAATGCTCAGAGCTTTGCCCGTGTTATACTCGCCCAAAATAGAAGCGCTATTGGATGGGCCGCTGCGAAAACGCACATACATTGCGTTTATGTATCCGCTGCTCTGGCTGCCGTTGCTTTCGTCGCCCAGAATCAAGCTGCCGTTGTCGGAATCTTCAATAATCAGAGTACCTGAACCCTGGTCCAAAGCATAGGGATCGGAGCTGAGAGAGAGATAGGCGGCGGACATGTAGCCGCTCTGGCTGCCGTAATCAACCGCGTACCAGCTGCCGTTGGAGCGGTCGGTGACATTGACGCTGCTGCCGCTGGACAGACAGTTGATGATCCGGTAGTTGGTGCCGGGGCCGGAGCGCAGGTTCACATCGCTGCCTGTTACGACAGCGGTTTCCGCATAGGCGTTGACGCTGAAGCAGAAGCTCATGAAAGCCGCAGCAATGAGGGTCCTAAAGAGATTATTGCGCATTTGAAACAGATCCTTTTTTCTAGTTTATCTGGAGGAGAGCGCACGGTCCAGCCAGACAACCGCCACATCCATGGCAGAATAAAGCCCGTCCTTCTCCGCCTTCTTGACGATGCGGTCTCTGGACTTGATACTGGCGTCGGTAAGCTGGAGCTGTACGGAGACCTTGGTGGCCACGTCCAAATCTTTTACCTTCTTGCTTTCCAGTATTTGCAGCATGATAATGTATTTGTCAGCAAAGCTGCCATAGTAAATGATATTGTCCTTTCTCTGGAAGGGGTGTCCCTTGTATTCCAATGTCTTAGCCAATAAAAGCACCTCCAGTGGGTAAAAACCCGTAATCAAAATGTAACATATTGAACAAAGTTTGTCAACAGAAAATTATGGTAAACCCAACGGTCCGCAAACCGCAAATAGACCGGGGCCGCAGGCGGGAGGATTTGTCTCCCGCCCGAAGGCTCCTTACTTACCAGATGAAGATATTGTCGCCGCCTCCGCCGAGGAAGGGATCGTCGTTGGTATTGCCGCCCCAGATATTCCCGGAATTGCCGTCCCAAGTATTATTGCCGGTGGAACCGCCGTTCCAGTTGTCGCTGAATTGATCGTTGCTGCCGATGATCGTGCTGCCGTTATCCGGGTCTGTGGTGATATAATCGTCCAGGAACTCGTCTTCCTCCGTGGTGGTGTAGCCAAAGATACCGGTATTCTCGCCGCTGAGATAGGGGTAGGTGAAGGATTTCCAGGCCAAGCCGTCGTGGAGAGGGGACATTACTTTCTTCCACAGCTGAGCTGCCGGGTTGCCGCTGACCTGTATAGCCTCCTGGGTGTCATAGCCGGTCCACACTGCGGCCACATAGTAGGGGGTGCAGCCCACGAACCAGCGGTCCATATACTGGCCGGAGCTGCCGGTCTTGCCGGCCACAGGGACGGTCCATAGGGCGGCCTCGGTGCCGGTGCCGTGCTCCACGGCATTTTGCAGCATATAGGTTAGGGTATAGGCTGTGTTAGGCTCAAAAGCCTGAATTGTGCGGGGGGTATTGTCAATAACTATGCTTCCCTCGCTGTCGGTGAGCATGGTGTAAGTGCGGCTATAGGTGAAGATACCGTCGTTAACGATGGAGCAGTAAGCCTGAGCCATCTCCCGCACGGTGCAGCCGTTGTAGAACTGGCCCAGGGACATGGGGGCGTAGGCGATATCATGCTCCGGGACGAGGCTGGTAAAGCCCAGATGGTTCACCAGATAGTCATAGGAAGTCTGAGGGCCCTGGGGAAGGATGTCCACAATCTGAGCTGCCACGGTGTTGATGGAGTATTGCAGGGCGGTGTATATGGTGACCAGGCCCATATAAGTGCGGCTATCGTTTTGAGGCAGCCAGTCGGTGCCGTTGAGCACCACGTTGGCAGCGTCCATAACGGTGGTCTCCGGTGTAATGAGGCCCAGGTCTATGGCCGGGCCGTAAGCGGACAGGGGCTTGATGGAAGAGCCGGGCGGACGTTTTGTGCCGGTGGCCCGGTTCAGCTCGAAGTTGCCGGTCTTTTCACCAACGCCGCCGCTGAGACCCAGGATGCGTCCGTCGTATGGGTCCATAACCACGATGCCGCTTTGAAGCTGCTGATCGCTGCCCCAGGTGTTGGGGATGGCCTCCAGGTCGGTGTAAATGGCGTCTATGCTGTTTTGTACGTTCACATCCAGACAGGTATAGATGTTGTAGCCGCCGTTTCGCAGCAGGGTATCTGCAGTCTCCCGGCTGATGCCCTTGAGCTGCATCAGGTCGTTTATAACGTCGTCAATGACCACCTCGGTGTAGTAGGAATAAATAGTCTGGGAGTATTCCTCGCCGGGGCTGCGGGTGAACACCAGCTCCTCGGCCACAGCCTCCTTGTACTGCTGATAGTCGATGAAGCCCTGCTCATACATCTCCCGCAGGATGGTCTCCTGGCGGTCTTTGTTGTTCTGCTCATTGTAGAAGGGGTCGTAATAGGTGGGCAGATTTGTAATGCCCACGATGGCGGCGCTCTCGGCAAGAGTCAGGTCCTTGGCGTCCTTACCGAAATAGGTCTGAGCCGCCATTTGAACGCCATAGCAGCCCTGACCGAAGTAGACGGCGTTGAGATAATACTCCACTATCTCCTGCTTGTCGTAGCGTTTCTCCAGCTCCAGGGCGCCGAATATCTCCGAAAGCTTGCGCTGTATGGTCACCTCATCCTTGCCGGTGAGGTTCTTAATGAGCTGCTGGGTAATGGTGGAGCCGCCGTAGCTGGTGTCCATCTTGGCGAACATGTTGACGAAGGCGCCGGCGGTGCGGTACCAGTCCACGCCCTTATGCTCGTAAAAACGCTTGTCCTCTATAGCCACCAGGGCTTTTTCCAGGTACCAGGGCAAGTCCTCATAGTCCACCCATTTGCGCTTTTCGCTGCCGGAGAGGGTGGCCAGTTCCCGCCATTCTCCGCTGGCGTCCTGGTACCAGAAGGTACTTGACTCGTTAAGCTTCAGATCTTCCAGGTTCAAATCGAAGCTGGGGACCAGGCAGGTCTTCACATAATAGGCAAACACGCAGGTGAACATCATGCCCGCCACCAGGAATATCAGTAAGACGGTACCGATGACTTTTAAGACGGTCCCGATGGAGCCGGAGATCACATCGCCGGTGACATTGGCGGCTTTTTTTATAATATGCCTTTTTTCCTTAGGCGGCTGGGGTTCAGAGATATTTTTTTCGCTGTCCTGAACATCAGGGCTCTTTTTGCTCATTAAAAAAAGGCGCCTCCTTTACGGTAAACTGTATTAAATGCCCAGGGCGCAGGCCATGAATCATGTTGATACATTTTGCCATTATATCACAGCTTTCCGTTCAACGGTAGAGAAAATGTAAATTTTTTCTTTAGCAATCCCCTGTCATACCCATAGTATATCCAGTATTTGGGGAAAATAGCGTATATTTTTAAACTCATACAGAGATACTATTTTCAGAAGCAAAATCAAAAACGCTCTCCGAAAAGGGGGAACTAAAATGGGCCTTAAACTTAGAATAGCTCTTATGACCTGTCTTATAGCGGCGGCTGCCTTTACAGCTGTGGAAGCCTACAGAAGCATCGTACCGGAGAAGACCGACATACCCGAGGAGGTCTATGCCCAGTTCCGGGGCCGGGAGGACGAGGCGGAGTATTTCCTGCGTCCCTGCCAGGGCTATGTTGCGGTATACCACGGGCAGAGGGACAAGGAGCCGGTATCGGTGACGGATATCGAGATGGCAAATCTGCGGGGCACAGACAGGGCTCTGGTGCAAAAGGGAATCCCTGTTGCGGACCAGAGAGAGCTGCTGAGCCTGCTGGAAGATCTGGGCTCCTGAAGTCCGGCAGCGGGAGAAGAACCCTGCTTATGCGGCTAATTTAAATAAGCTTAACAATTTTTGTTGCGCTTGGTGTTGATTTATTCGGCGATATGGTATAGAATAAAACCATCAAAGCAGAATGGAGAAAAACATGAGCGAAGAATTTGGCAGCGACTATATAACCATCGTGGACGATGACGGCACGGAATTCGAGCTGGAAGTGCTGGATACCATGGATTACAAAGGCCAGACTTTTGTGGCTTTTCTCCCCGCCGACATGGATGAAAGCGACCCGGATTACGGTATCGTTATCCTCCGCTCCGTCTTGGATGAAAACGGGGAAGAGCTTTTTGAGTCCATAGATGATGAGGACGAGCTGCAGGATGTGTACGAGCATTTTTCACTTATCCTCTTTGACGATGAGGAAGAGTAAAAAGTTTCCTGTAATCAAAAGGGCTCCAACTGCATAGGATGAATTACCCCCAGGGAAAAACAAAAATATAATTCCTGCTGTGTGCGTGTTGCCTATAGAGGCATTTTGGCCCATTAAACCCACATCTCTTATAAGGGATGCCGATTTGAATCTGCGGATTGCAGGCCTCCCGGCCTACAAAAGCTGGACGTTGGAAGCAGTGAAACAGAACTTAGGCGACCCACCTGCTCTTTTGTGCAGGTTATAATAGGGCCGGCACGGCATTTGCGGGGTACTCTCCGGAGCCTAGCTCCGGGGAGTTTTTTGTTAAATAAGGCTTCGGACCAGACCCAAGGCCGCAGACAAAGACTAAAGCGCCCCCGGCTCCTGAACATGGGAGCCGGAGGCAAACTGTGTTCATTCATTCCTAGGCAGATCTATGCTGTCTACATTGTTAAAGCCGGTGATATCCACCGTGACAGGCAGACTTTTTATCTCCAGCTGGGAGGCAAAGGAGCTATCCGACTTTTCCAGCATGTACCGGATAAGAGAGGCTGCGTCGGTGCTGAGGCGCACCGGGCTGCCGTCCTCTTCTGCTATCCAGACCGTCAGCATGATATCATCAATGGAGCTGCCGCTTTCAGAGGCGGCAGAGCCCAGAGCGTCCATCAGCATGGAGCCGGGTATCTTTAGGATAAAGGGGCGGCACAGCACACCGTTCAAGGTCTCGCTGTCGCCTATGCTCAGAGCCTCCGGGTCATCCTGAAGGAGGGTCAGCACCGTCTCCACATCCAGTCTGCCGCCGCTCTCGCCGCCTTGAGACAGAGGGATGTCGGAACTGAACCATAGAGTCCTGCCCTCCAGACCTACCCCAAGACTGAGAATCAGAGAGTCATCCTGGGTATAGAGATAAACGGGCAGCGGAAATGTTCCCAGTTTGCCCAGATCCGCTTCCATATCCATATACAAGGCGCCGGGGTCAATAATGCAGCGGCAGTCTGCATCCACCTGGGCTTTGATGGGGATGGAGGCCACGGCGGCATCCATCTGTCCCTCCACAGTAAAACTGAGGCTGTCCATTCCGGCGACATGGCGGTATGTCCGCTTGACTATGAGCATTTCGTTCAGACCCATACTGCATCCTCCCAGGCTGAGAGCCAGGGCGAGGATAAGCAGCAGGGAGACGGCAGGGAAAAGGTACTTCTTCATTGCGTTCATCCTTCCTGTCTGAGTTTTCCTTTTGAATTTCAGACGAAGAGAGGAGCCGTCTTGTTCCGTCCGCTGCAGACCTCGCCTGATTTCTTTACAGTATATTAAAAGGGCTTGAGGAAAAATCCTCAAGCCCTTGGGTATTTTATGTATTCTTTTATCGGGAAAGGGAAGCGGGACTCACACCACGCCCTGGGCCATCATGGCCTCGGCCACCTTCAGGAAGCCGGCGATGTTGGCGCCAACCATCAGGTCGCCGGGTTTGCCGCACTTGACGGAGGCGTCGTAGCAGGCTTTGTAGATGTTCTTCATTATGCCCTGAAGTTTCTCGTCCACTTCCTCAAAGCTCCAGCTCAGGCGCATGGAGTTCTGGCTCATCTCCAGACCGGAAGTGGCCACGCCGCCGGCGTTGGAGGCTTTGCCGGGGGAGTAGAGCAGGCCGCTGCCCTGGACCAGAGCTATGGTCTCGGGAGTCAGAGGCATGTTGGCGCCCTCAAACACGCCCATGCAGCCGTTGTCGATAAGGGCCTTGGCCCCATCGGCATCCATCTCGTTCTGAGAAGCGCAGGGCAGGGCGATGTCACACTTGACTTTCCATATGTTGCGGAAGCCTTCCACATACTCGGCGCCGGGGACCTCGTCGGCATAGACGCTTATCCGGGCCCGGCGTTTCTGCTTGATATCGAACAGCTTCTTCAGGTCTATGCCCTTGGGATCGTAGACATAGCCCTGGGAGTCGCTCATGGCAACTACCTTGCCGCCCAGCTGAGTGCACTTCTCGGCGGCGTACTGGGCCACGTTGCCGGAGCCGGAGACCACCACGGTCTTACCTTCAAAGCTCTCGTTCTTCAGGTGCTTGAGAGCCTCGGCGGCATAGTAGCACAATCCGTAGCCGGTGGCCTGAGTCCGGGCCAGGGAGCCGCCGAAGGTGAGGCCCTTGCCGGTAATGACGCCGCCTTCGAAACGGTCTACTATCCGTTTATACTGTCCGTACATGTAAGCCACTTCCCGGCCGCCAACGCCTATGTCTCCGGCTGGGGTGTCGGTAAACTGACCGATGTGGCGGTATAGCTCGGTCATGAAGCTCTGGCAGAAGCGCATGACTTCTCCGTCGCTCTTGCCCTTGGGGTCAAAGTCGGAGCCGCCCTTGCCGCCGCCCATGGGAAGGGTGGTGAGAGAGTTTTTCAGCACCTGCTCGAAGCCCAGGAACTTGATGACGGAGAGATTGACGGAGGGATGAAAACGAAGCCCTCCCTTGTACGGGCCGATGGCGGAATTATACTGTACCCGGTAGCCCCGGTTCACACGGGTCTTTCCGCTGTCGTCCACCCAGGGTACCCGAAATTCGATTACTCTTTCCGGCTCCACGAAACGCTCCAGCAGACCGGCAGCCTCCCACTCGGGATGCTGATCCACCACCAGCTCCAGGGACTCGAACACTTCCCTGACAGCCTGGAGGAATTCCGGCTCATGGGCGTCTCTGCGTTCCACTTCTGCGTAGACCCGATTCAGATACTCGCTTTTGAACATGACACAACCTCCTCTGAAATATTTATAAATTTCCCGCAGGATTTTACTGACGTTTTGAGACCCCGGCGGAACCGGTAATACGGGGTGCCGCCGGGGTTTGGCTTACTTAAGCTTTTCCAGTTCCTTTAGGAACAGGGCGTTTTCCGCATCGGAGGGAATGAGGAAGCCGCTGCGGGGGGAGACGGTGAAGGCTTCCACCGCCGGTCCGTCCATCAGACACGAGCGTCTGAACCGCCGGGAGAAGTATCGCTTGCAGTAGCTGGTGAGCCAGCGCACAAGCTCCTCATCGGTAAAGTCCTTGCCATAGGCCAGCTTTGCCAGCCGGAAGGTTTTCTCCGGGGAGAAGCCCCGGATCATTATCATGTGAGTAAAGAAGTCCTGGAGACTGTAGGAGCCCACGGCTTCCTCGCTCTTCTGCTCTATCTGGTCGTCGTGGATGGGCAGCAGCTCGGGAGTCACCGGGCAGTCCAGCACGTCGTAGAGGGCGGCCTTCAGCACCTTGTCCTCCGTGACCTCCGCCACATAGCGCACGTTTGCCCGCACCTGAGTCTTGGTGAGACCAAGGTTCACGTCGTACATGCTGGTGTGGTCTCCATTGTAGGTGCACCATCCGTCCACAAACTCGCTGAGATCCTCGGTGCCAACGTCAAGGCCGTTGACCTTGTTGGCAATGTCCATGAGCACCTGGGTGCGCTCTCTGGCCTGAGCGTTCTCATAGGCAACGGAATAGTCGTCATGGGCGTGTCCGATGTCGTCAAAGTGCTGATAGACGGCTTTGCTTATGTCTATCACCCGCACGTCGCAGCCCAGCTGCTCGGCCACAACGATTGCGTTGGACTTGGTGCGGGAGGAGGTGCCGAAGCAGGGCATGGTGCAGGCTACAACATTCTCGGAGGGCAGGCCCAATTTCTTTACAGCCATGGAGCTGACGATAACCGCCAGAGTGGAGTCCACACCCCCGGAGATACCAACCACGCAGTGGTCAAGATGGGCGTACTCCATGCGCTTTACAAGGCCGGAGACCTGGATATCCAGCATACGGCGGCAGTATTCCGGCAGCTTTGCTTTGTCGGTGGGGAGATGGGGATGCCTGGGGATACTGCGGGTCAGCTGAGTGACTTCCTCCTTTACGCCCCAGGGACAGACGATATGGGGATAATCCCCCAAGTCGAATTCGCCGCCGGCCCGGCGCAGGTTCATGAGGTATTCAATATCCAGCTCGCTTATGGCCAGACTGTCCTCTCTCTCGTCCTGGGAGAGTATCTCGCCGTTTTCCGCCACCAGGCAGAGCCCGGAGTATACGTTGTCGGTGCTGCTCTCCCCCTTGCCGGGGGCGGCCATGACCATGCCGCAGCGCAGGCGGCGGGACATGAAGCGGATGTTCAACTCCGCCTCGTCGGTGGAAGAGACGGTCTCGGGGAAGGAGGCCATCTGAGCTATCACAGTGGCGCCGGAGAGGGCGTGGCACAGGGAGGGAGGAGTTATGGCCTCCATGTCCGCGCCCAGCTCCACCGCCACGGACAGGCCAGGGATGATCTGGTTTTCAAAGAGCATGTCGGTGAAGACCGGGACGCTCTCTCCGCCCAGGATGACTTCCGCTTCCTCCTCGTCGGGCAGGGCAAAGTGGCTGCCCTCCACGCTGCTGCGGGGCACCAGACCCAGCAGCTCTCCGCCGCATACGGCGGCGGCGCAGCTGTAGAGCCTTGAGCCCACGGCCAGGGGCAGGCCAACGAACACCAGCATATCCATGCCGGCGGTGGCCTTCACTATCTTCAGCAGGGCTTCTTTGGCCCCTTCCAGGATCACCCTGTGGCCGATGAGGTCGTAGCAGCTTGCGCCGGTTATGCTCAGCTCCGGGAAGACCAGTATCTTCACGCCCTTTTCCCCGGCGTCCTTTATACATTCTATTATTCTGCCGGCATTATAGTCGGCGTCCGCCACTTTTATCACAGGGGAAGCGGCGGCAACCTTAATAAAACCATGCTTCATTGTATTTCTCCCGAACCAATGTTCTTATCAGAATTTTATCCTCTGGCTGATGTAATCCTTCACTTCGCTGATGGGGATGCGCACCTGCTCCATGCTGTCTCTCTCACGGACGGTGACGCAGTGGTCGGCCTCGTCGGTGTCGGTGCCCACGGTGTTGAAGTCGAAGGTGATGCAGAAGGGGGTGCCTATCTCGTCCTCCCGGCGGTAGCGCTTGCCGATGGAGCCGGTCTCGTCATAGTCGCACATGAAGTCCTTGCTCAATTCGTTGTAAAGCTCCATGGCCGGGCCGGTGAGTATCTCCTTCTTGGACAGGGGCAGCACGGCGCACTTGAAGGGGGCCAGCGCCGGATGCAGGTGCAGCACGGTGCGCACATCGTCGTTGCCCTTCTTGTCCTGACCCACCACCTGCTCGTCGTAGGCGTCGCAGAGGACGGAGAGGACGGTGCGCTCCACGCCCAGAGAGGGCTCGATGACATAGGGGATGTAGTGCTCATTCTTCTCCTGGTCGTAATAGGTGAGATCCTGGCCGGACACGGTCTGATGCTGGGTCAGATCGTAGTCGGTGCGGTCAGCCACGCCCCACAGCTCGCCCCAGCCGAAGGGGAAGAGGAACTCAAAGTCGGTGGTGGCCTTGGAGTAGAAGCACAGCTCCTCCGGGTCATGGTCCCGGAGCCGCAGGTTCTCGTCCTTCGATCCGATGCACAGCAGGAAATTGTGGCAGAAGCTGCGCCAGTAGTCGAACCACTCCAGGTCGGTGCCGGGCTTGCAGAAGAACTCCAGCTCCATCTGCTCAAACTCCCGGACACGGAAGATGAAGTTGCCCGGAGTTATCTCGTTGCGGAAACTCTTGCCTATCTGGCCGATGCCGAAGGGCAGCTTGCGCCGGGTGGTGCGCTGGACGTTGACAAAGTTGGTAAAGATGCCCTGGGCGGTCTCGGGCCGGAGGTAGACGGTGTTCTTGGCGTCCTCGGTGACGCCCTGGAAGGTCTTGAACATCAGGTTAAACTGACGGATGTCGGTGAAATTGTGTTTGCCGCAGGTGGGGCAGGGGATATTGTGCTCCTCCACAAAGTCCTTCATCTCGCTTTGAGAGAAAGCGTCGATGGGCTTGGGGAGAGCAAAGCCGGTGTCGCTGCACCAGTCCTCGATGAGTTTATCGGCACGGAAACGCTCGTGGCACTCCCGGCAGTCCATCAGGGGATCGGAGAACCCGCTGAGGTGGCCGGAGGCTACCCAGGTCTGGGGATTCATGAGAATGGCGGCATCCAGCCCTACGTTGTATGGGTTCTCCTGAACGAACTTCTTCCACCAGGCTCTCTTGATGTTGTTTTTCAGCTCAACGCCCAGAGGACCGTAATCCCAGGTGTTGGCCAGACCCCCGTATATCTCGGAACCGGCAAAAATAAATCCCCGGTTCTTGCACAGGGCCACGATCTTTTCCATTGTTTTTTCTGTGTTTTTCATTTTACTTCCTTTCCTCCGGCTGGCTGCCGGAGAGATGTGCTGAGTTTTTTTGCACACTCTTAACACCTTAAATATACCAGAATTTTTCCAACATATCAACAGAAAATAGCCCTGTAGCCGTGACAAAGCTGTCACAAAGGGGGCTCTTTCATCGTCATATAGGAGGAGTCCCCAGGGAGGAAAAGTTAAAAATTCTTAATTCACTAAATGTTTCTTCCATTCCGGCGGGAAAGGTGTATAATAAGCAAGGTTACATAATATAGAAAAAAGAGCAGAGAAAGATATGAGACGTTTTTTTAGAAGGCTTAAAAAGATAATGCCGGGAAAAACCGGCCTGGTGGTGCTGTCCATACTGCTGGTGTATGCAGTGGGCGTGGCTGCTGCGGCGGTGATAGTGGACGGCCGCCATGTGCGCTTTTATATGACCGGGCCGGAGGAACTGGAGCTGGAGTGCTTTGAGAGCTACGAGGAGCCGGGCATCTACGCAGTGAGCGCAGGCTCCGTATTCGGCGAGGGAAAAAAGCACCTGCACGTGGAAGTCTCCAGCCAACTGGACAACACTAAGCTGGGAGAATATACCATAAAATATACAGCCCGCTATCTTCTCCAGGAGTACAGCACCGAGAGAAAGGTGAAGGTGGTGGACAAGATATCCCCGGTGCTGGAGCTTAAATATTTGCCTGGCTACGAGGCAACCTGGATCACCGGCTACCAGGAGGAGGGCTACACCGCCACCGACAACTATGACGGGGACCTTACGGACAAGGTGGAAAGCCGCCTGGAGGATAACCGCATGGTCTATACCGTCACCGACTCATCAGGGAATACCACCACCATGGTGAGGGAACCCCTGTACACCCAGGGCAAGCCGGAGATAATCCTGGAGGGAGGCAGCGAGATAAGCCTCAACGCCAGCCTGAACTACAGTGACCCGGGCTACAGCGCCAGGGACAGCATGGGCAATGACATGACGGAGCTGGTGCAGGTGGACGGGGAAGTCTGCCCCTATAAGGCGGGCAGCTATGAGCTGACCTACTATATACAGAGCCAGACCGGGGACAGCGTCAGCGCCAAACGGACGGTGACGGTGCTGCCGGTGAACAACCCGGATATAGTCTCTCCCGACGTGAATACCATATACCTGACCTTTGACGACGGCCCCGGCCCCTATACCGGGAAGCTCCTGGACATTCTGGCCAAGTACAATG